>CALIAG010000263.1 GCA_938041325.1 uncultured Saprospiraceae bacterium
CCCGCAGCACCATAACCATCAATGAAAAATGCAGAAAACAACCAAATATTCAGGGCTATGGTATGGGCTGCAATGTATTTGTCACCCAGTGCTGTAGCCTCACGAACCGCTAAAATCAAAGCGGTATTTAAGGCTATTGCCCGTACAAAAAGATTTAAGCTCATTACAACCAATCTTCCCAATTCATCATGTAAGGGAAATTTCAATTTCAAGCTTATATTGGTTTTGGTCATCAACAGAACAAATGCCATTATCGCCATGATGCCTTGAGCGATCAAACTTGCCCATGCTGCGCCTTCTAAATACATGGGTTCAATAAAACCTTCTATGCCATACACGAAGGCAAAATCTAGGGCTACATTTAAAATCGCCCCAACAATGGCGATCATCATAGGCCAATAGGTATTCTGGAGTCCGCGGAAAATGCCCATAACTGCAAACACAAATAAGGTAAGTGGAAAGCCCCATACCCTTATAGAGTAGTAGGAAATACAATACTCTAAAATTTTACCGGAAGCATTGAGCAATCTAAAAATGTCATCGACGATAAATATCGTCGACAGCAAAATCAAAATGCTCAGTCCAATATTCAGAAAAATCGCTTGGGCCGGAAGTGTTTGAACCTCTTCAATTTTTCCCGCCCCTAAATATTGGGAAATGATGGCAGAAATGGCACTTCGGGTTTGACCGAGTATCCAAATCAACATGGACAGAAAAGAACCGACTATTCCGGCTGCAGCAAGTGATTCTACTCCGTCGACAGGAATATTACCAACAATTGCCGTGTCAGTAATTGAAAGCAACGGTTCTGCAATACCCGCAATAGTCGCTGGAATAGCTAATTTGTTGATTGTTTTAAAATTGATAGTGGGTTTTTGAATTCTCATTGCCTACAATACGAGTTCAAAACAATGAAAAGGATGCTCACTTTGTTTGGGAAGATAAATGTCTCCAAGACGCTGATAACCTCGAGCTTCATAGAATCTTTGATTGCGTTTGTTTTGGCTAAAGGTATCTAGGCGAACAGAAGCAAAACCGTTTTCCTTAGCATAGTTTTCGGCAAAGTCCATGAGTCGTTGGGCATAGCCTTTTCCCTGTAGATTGGGTTCAATTGATAGGCGGTGAATATAAACATTATTGGTGTTTGGAGTCAGCCATTTGACAGGCACATATTCATCATCCATAAGTGTTGATATAACTATAGTACCAATGACTTTTTTATCCACTTCCAACACGTACAATTCATCTCTTTCGATGTCTCTTGTAAAAGCAGCAGCTGAGGGATAATGTTCATTCCATTGGTAAATTCCATTTGAAATCATGTATGCCGCACAGGCTTTGCAAATAGTAAGAATGTCGGGTATTTCCGATATCTTTGCATGTCGAATCATTCGTGAAGTTCAATTTAATTGTAAATTTAGAATATTAATCAACATTCTTTTCCATGAAAAACATTCTCGTTCCTATTGGCACTTCTAATACAGGCGAAACCCTGCAATATGCTGTGGATTTTGCAGCACAATTTTCAGCACAAGTTTTTGTTATGGATGTTTTTTCCGTTTCAGCAAAAGCTGGTAGTTTGGCAAATATTACAGAAAAAATAGCTCAAAGCAGTAAAGAACGTTTGAAAGAAGTTATTGATAAAGTTCAGGTTAAGGAAACTACGATCAAGATAGCGACTTTTAATGGCGATATTGTCGACGGGTTGAAAGAAATAGACCGCGAACTAGGAATAGGGTTGATCATTATTGCACCGCGAAGCAATGACATAAAAGAGGAACTTTATTTAGGAAATACTACAGGCAAAATTGTTAAGCAGACAGACATACCGGTACTTGTTGTTCCTAAAGGAACTATATTCAAACCTTTCAAAACAGCACTGACTGCCTTTAAATCTGGGATATTGAAGAAAAAGCGAATGTTGGAGCCATTACTTACGATTCAGAAAACCTTTAATACTTCGATAAATTTACTCTTGGTCAAAACGCCCGGCTACGATAAGGACGATCTAAAAGTGCACCCGGCGCTTATGGATATTAGTGAACAGCTAACTTTGACTGAAAACGCGACTACGTATCAAGGAGTTTTAGAGCATTTTCAATCACAACAGCCTGATTTACTCTGTGTTTTTAGACGGAAAAGAGGCTTCTTCAAAAAGCTATGGGAAAAGAATACGATTTTGAAATCAGAGTTCTTTGTCAAAATACCAGTTCTAATGCTTCGCGTTAAGAAGTATTAATTGACTATACAATAAGCGGTCTTTACATTTTGATACTTAGCCTAAAAGTATTTTCTTTGCCCAAGCCAATGGGGGATTAGCTCAGCTGGCTAGAGCGCTTGCCTGGCAGGCAAGAGGTCACCGGTTCGACTCCGGTATTCTCCACCAATAAATATAGGGGTTTCAAGAGATTGAAGCCTTTTTTATTTTTTCATTTCCACAATATTTCCACAAATACGTCATATTTAGCCCCTAAAATTTAGGGATAAAGCTCACAATATATTTTTTGTTTTTTAAGGTACATTTGCTACACAAACTACATTAAAATAAAAAAGGCAAACGTTGAATTAAATTGATTAATCAAAACTTGTTTGGCACATTGCTGTATCTATCCAATGATTTACCACCAACAAAACTATTTATTCCTGTAATCTCATTTGTTGGGGCATTATAACTGACTTCTACCCAAAAGTAGGATAAAGAGTAAAGGGCGTATTTTATGCTACCTTCATTAACCGTATCTACAAATTGACCTTTGGAAAATACTAAATCGTATTGCTCATGCTTCGACAATACATTAAATTCATAGATGCCCACTTGCTTGCTTTATTAGAATTAGATACTACTTTATAAGTCGCCAAAAATTATAGATTGTTCTAAAAGGGAATACGTAGGGCCCAATGCTACCTGCAACTATGAAAATAATAAGATACTTCACAAGTGAACCAATACAACCCATAGATGAATCCTTGTAAACAGTTACTTTTACCTTGTTACTCGGTGGTTTATTTGATTTGTATTCTGAATACATAAACAAAAAGGAGACGACTCCAGCGGCTATAATAAAAGGAATCCATAAAGTTAATTGGCGCAGAAATACACCATCGTTAGGGCTAAGAGATGCTTCGGCTTCACCTTTAAAAAAAAACATCGCAATCATTCCTGCAGCAAAAGTTACTATCAATTCAAAAACGATTGAGGTCTTATTACTTTTTTTTACATTGCTTGCAGCCTTTTTTGTTGTTGCTGCGCATTTATCACATATTGGTAAAGTGTATTTGTCAGTACATTC
>CALIAG010000264.1 GCA_938041325.1 uncultured Saprospiraceae bacterium
ATTAAAAATAAGCGTCTTCTTGCCTTTGGATCTTTGTTCGTATGAATACACCAATTTACTCTGCATCTTAGAAGTAGAGTAAAGCTCTTCCGATGATTTGACGGTATAGTCCCCATTGATTCCCAATTTAAGAGAACCTAAGCGAACGTCATAAGTATAAGTGGTTGCTTTTGCCAGGAAACCTTTTTCTATTAAATCCGAGATGGCACTACCTACAATTAATTCATTGTAGATATCCTTCATAGGAAGTTTAATATTAGAAGAAAGAGGAGTTGCTGTAACTCCTAGTATAAAACAGTGTTCGAAAAACTTAAATAGTTTACGGAAAGAGTTGTAATGCGCTTCATCAATGATCACCAATCCAACATTGCTCAATTCTATCTTTTCATCATTCAGTCTGTTGTTCAAAGTTTCCACCATGGCAACAAAACAGGAATAATCTGCTTGGTCAGGTAAGTCTTTGACTTTGCTATTGATGACTTTATTGGTCACACCAAACTCAGTAAGCATGGTGGATGTTTGCAGATATAGCTCAATTCTATGCGTAAGAATCAGGACTTTTTTACCAGTATTGGCAATATAACGCCTAGCAATTTCAGAGAAAATTACAGTCTTACCACCTCCTGTGGGGAGCTGATAGAGTAAGTTATAGTCCTTTTTTTGGGATTCGAAGCGTTCAAAGATTTGCATCAAGTCTGCTTCTTGATAATCATATAACTTTTTACCGACGCTGTTATTCGTCGTTTCTAAATCCGGGTCTGGTCCTGTTTCACTCAAGCTATCTATATTTTTTTTCTATTATATTTTAAGCGTACAAAAGTACAGAACAATTACTGTTGATAAAACATTTTGAGGTATTAAAAATTAAAATATTCGAATTCACCTTTAAAAAAGTCCATTTTGCCCGTTTTGCTTAATAGTTGGACGGAATCATTTTAATTTCTTCTTTTTAACGGTTTGAAATAAAATTCGAACTAATCCCTTATTGGTCAATTGTTTAGGGTTTTATTTCGAACTAGAATAAATCACAAGAGTCTTATTCTAAAATCTGTGTTTTAATGGGTAATTAGTTAAATACTTTTCTTCAATATTATTTTCAACCTAAAAAGTTCTAATTTGCCTTTTCAAAATTCATAATCATGTATAGAGTATTTACGGTTTTATTCCTTTTAGGATTCGTTTTTCCTTCGTTTGCACAAGTAGAAACAGAACGGATTCAAGCTGAACGAGAACTTCCATATTATCAAATCCCTGAATTTCCAGAGAATTACGCGACAGGGAACGTTATATCAAGAATGATAGATGGTCTTGGTTACCGTTATTATTGGGCTACAGAAGGGCTTAGAGCAGAAGATTTGGCATATGAACCGGGGAATGAAGGTCGTAAAGCAGAAGATGTTTTGGATCATTTGTATGGATTGTCTCAAATGGTGCTCAATGCTTCACAAGGTTTACCCAACATCAGACCTAAAGCAGAGGTCGATTTGACTTGGGAGGAAAAGCATGCTGCAACACTTCATAATATTTCCAATGCGAGTCAACATTTTAGTAAATTGACAGAACAAGAGATTAGCGAGTTGAAAATCATCTTTCAAAGAGGGGAGAAAAAATCGGAAATGGACTTATGGTATTTGTTTAATGGTCCTTTGGCAGATGCCATTTACCACTGTGGCCAAATTGCTTCATTTAGAAGAACTGCTGGGAATCCAATGAACCCTAAAGTCAATGTCTTTATGGGAAAAAATAAAGAATGAGCAAAACTTTTATTAAGCAATGATTTCGACTTTATCACCAACTTTAATTGATCCTGTTTTCAAAGGAATCATATGCATTCCAAATTTTACTCTACCTCGCGCGTCTGTCCGATAAGTGGCGAGCGTTCGGAGTGGCTCTTGGTCTTTATCTTTCAATTTTGTAATCGGATCAATGGTCGTAAAGACGCATCGGATACAGGGTTGATTGACATGAAATTCGCAATCTCCAATTTTAATTTTTGACCAATTTTCTTCTTCAAATGCTTGGTTTCCTTTGACCACAATATTGGGTCTAAATCTATTCATCAACAGGTTTTTATCCATTTTTGAATTTAGATCTTTCAAGGAAGCTTCTGATGTTAGAAGTAAAGGGCATTGATCTGCGAAACCTACCACATCATTTTCTTTTCCACCGTGTTTTTCCAGTACATTTCTTTGATCCAATGGGTTTTGGTAAAGGAATTGGCAATCTAGTTGTAGAAATTCAGAGAACCATTGATTGCATTGTTCTGATACATCGGTTCCTTTGAGCACATAACTGAATATTTTAACTGTTTTAGAATCGTGCTCAGTTGCTCTCAAAGGAATACTCAATACCTTTTCACTTTTGTGATAAATGTCCAGCTGTTCGTTTTGTATATCGCCTTTTATATCGAGTAATTGTGGGTATTTTCTACCAGTCAATGCTTGACCTTCTTTGTCAAAAATAGCCCAGAGTCTATCGTATGCTAAGCCACGTTTTTCTACGATGGATTCTTGCAAAGAGATTTCCATGGAGGATTTGATAGGGTAGCGGCTTATTGAAGTAACGTGAATCATATGTGAGGTTGTTGGAGAAAGTAAAAACGATTCCACAAATATACATTCTGTTGGAATTGAAACTAAATATCAAGCTGAAAATTTAAACAGGCTTGCTATTCTTTTTTACTTCGTTTGGATTTGTAGGGAATGCTTTCATCTAAGATAAGTGCTTCCTGGAAAATTTCATGAACTAAATCAACGGGAATATCTTTTGTTTGGTAAAAAGTCAATCCAGCTACTTGCTTGCGTTTCTTAAAATCCAATAAGCCTTGATCATTTGACAATTCATTGGCTCTGAGGAAAGCCAATTCTATCCCATTATTTTTAACTGGATTTAAGTAACAAATCCAACTTTTTCTAAAATAAAAGGGCACTTTAAATCGGATCTTATCATCGACTTCTGGATAAGCTTTCAATAGCTCATGTAAAAAAATGAGGATTTTTAATTGCTGGTCTTCAAAGTTTGAAATATAATCTTCAACAGTCATATTGAAATCTTACTTTTTCAAAACTTTTTTAAACAAAAAAGGAAAGATGTCATCTTCAAAATCTTCCGGTTTAACGGAT
This sequence comes from uncultured Saprospiraceae bacterium, assembly GCA_938041325.1. Classification (GTDB taxonomy): domain Bacteria; phylum Bacteroidota; class Bacteroidia; order Chitinophagales; family Saprospiraceae; genus CALIAG01. The sequence goes on from CALIAG010000264.1 coordinate 3,123, forward strand.
CTTAAAAAATGACAACTCTGTCGGCAACGATCCATTCCATCATTGTCTTCTTGTGTTTTGAAATAACGAAAGTGCGTCAAAATTTGAGCAGCTTTAAGAATAAGCGATTCTTCTCCAAATTCAACACAATTGTTGATGAGTTCAACTTCTCGAGCGTAGGCATCTTCTATGCTATCGTCAGTGGTATTGGCCTGTACAAGTCTTGCAACGGTGGAAGAAAATTCTTCCGCTATTTGACTGAAGTCCATATTGGTAATTTCCATGGTATTGCTCAATAAGCCGGCAATAATGATGTCTTTTGGATATTGGTGATTGTATAAATAGGATCCTATTTGTGTATTGAGAAATAGCCACGAAGGGTAAGTAGACTTGTCAGCAGTGAAATGGAAACAAAGCAATCGGATTGCTTTTTCGAATAGATGTTCGGTATTGGGCATCATGTTCATTTATGGGATGAATTAAGATTACAACCAATCTTTCATATATTAATTTATCACTGCAAAATACAAACTTAATTTAATCATGCAAGGATTTTGATGCAGAAGTTGTATAAAAATAGATTGATGATTTAATTGTAATCCATTGATTTTCAATAAGTAGCTTATCAACTTCCACCTTTATCATACTTTTCAAACCAAGCAAGGATGTAGGAAACTTTTGCCAATAAATTACTGGGCTTAGCAGCAATTCCATGTGATGCCCCTTGTATGCGAACCATTGCAGCAGGAACTTTTTGCATTTTTAATGCTTGATAGTATTGTTCCGATTCAGAAATAGGCGTCCTGTAATCCTGCTCACCAGTCAGCAGCATAGTCGGGGTTTTTACATTGCCAACCAATGAAATGGGAGAACGTTTCATGTAATGTTCTTGATGGTCCCAAGGTTTTCCGGGAAACCAATAATCGACAACGCCTGCTATATCTGACGTAAGGGCCCAGCTGTACCAATTGATAACAGGTTTGGCAACAACGGCTGCTGCAAATCGATCTGTTTTTCCGATGATCCAACTGGTCAAAACACCTCCACCTGATCCACCGGTTACAAACAAACGGTCTGTATCTATGTAGCCTTCTTTTATTACTGCATCAACGCCCGACATCAAATCATCGTAATCATTGCTTGGGTAATTGTGGTGGATAAGGTCGGCGAATTCTTTTCCATAACTTGTGCTGCCTCTTGGGTTAGTGTACAATACCACGTAGCCAGCGTTGGCTAATAATTGCAATTCTGGAGAGAATCGATCACCATAGTTTGTAAAAGGGCCTCCATGTATTTCTAAAATTAGCGGATATTTTTTCTTGGAATCAAAATCAGGTGGAGTCATCACCCAACCTTGAATTTTGCGACCATCAAAGGATGATTCAAACCATTTTTCTTTTACTTGAGCGAGTTTTTTTCTTGGTAAAATATCATCGTTTAAGTTACTTAAAGTACTCGTTGCTTTTGTTGAGGAATTATAAAGGGCCAGTTCAGAAGGCTGCTCTGGAGTGGATTGTGTAAAGGCAATATTACCATTGGCAACATCAAATTGTCCACCGCTATAAGGTCGGCCAATAGAAGAACTGCCTAGGTTGTTTGCTAAATTATTCAATTCACCATTTAAGTTGAGATGACCAACTTTACTATTTCCTTTTTCATTGTAAAAGACGTACAATCCTTTACCATCGTCATCCCAAAGCATGGAACCAAAAGAAAGGTCTATATCCTTGGTCAATGCTTTTTTTTCGGAACCATCCGTTTTCATTAGATGAATCCTGGTTAAATGATTGCCCATTTTTTTGTCGTCATATCCAGTATAGGCCAGCCATTCACCATTCGGGGAAAGACTTGGATTGCCGTCAGGTCCATACCTTTTGGTCAAAGGTGTATATTGATTTGAAAGAAGATCAATAGAATATATTTCAGAGTTTCGCTGATCGTATTCCCAGTCTTTTTGTCTGTTAGCCGAACAGAATATTGATTGACTATTTTTTGACCACTCTGGATTTGAATGATTGAAATCTCCATTACTTATTTGTCTTGGTGAACCACCTTCTGTAGGCATCACAAAAATATGATTGTAACTTTCTTCCACGTATCCTGATCCATCCGAACGGTATACCAGTCTGTCGATGTATTTTGGAGCGTCTGCCCACTTGGCACCTTTGGGTTTTTTTGGCATATTCCCAAAAGATTGAGCGTCCTTTTTTACACGCATGGTAAATGCTAGCCATCGACCATCAGGAGACCATTTAAGGTTTGATACACCAGTTTGCAAATTACTTATTTTAGCACTTTGTCCATTATCTAGCCAAAGCATATGGATTTGCGTTTTACCTGATTCATTTGATAGGTACGCGATTTTTTTTCCATCAGGAGACCACAAAGGGGAACGCTGGTTATGATTGCCAGTCGTTAGAGGCCGATGATCTTTGCCACTAATATCCGTAATCCACAAGTTGGACAGGCGACGATCAGTCATGATATCCATAAAGGATCTAGCATAGATGATTTGTTTGCCATCTGGAGAGAATTGTGGCTGTGTCGCAAATTCTAAATCATATACATCTAGTGGTGCGAAATTATCTTGAGAGAAGGAAGGAAAAGAATAGAAGCAAAGGGCAAGAAATAGGAGTGCGTTTTTCATAATACAATTGTTGAATTGAATTCTATTTTTTTGGAAAATGGGATTTTTTTAATGTTCCTAAAGGTAAAGAATACTCAATGGAATCCCTTATTTACATTCTTAATTTTAGTGTTTATTGCGGGCGCTCAATTTTCCAAAATAATGGGTGTTGACCAATTCACCTGTTTCAATTCTAAATTCATCTCTGAGTGTGCCTTCCAGTTGAAAATTATTTTTTTCGGCTACTCTAACACTTGCAATATTATTTGGGTCGGCCATGATGAATATTTTGTGAAACTTTAAATCCTGGAAGCAGAAATCACACAATTGAGCAACCGCGCTGGTCATGATCCCTTTGCCACCAATTGCTGGATCGATCAAATACGCAAGCTCCCCTTTTGGAATTCGCCAATCGATATTTTTGATCATTAGAATTCCTCGTATTTGTTGGCCTTCACAAAGTTTGAAAAAATAAAATTCTTTGGCTTTTTGTTGTAAGATTTTATTTCTAATATAATTGATCGTAGCTTTTTCTGATTTACAAGAAGAACAAGTTTTAGGGAAATATCTTAAAAAACTTGGCCGATTAGAGTCTATAAGATTATACAGCTCTTTGGCGTCTGATAGTTCCACATTGAAGAACCCAAAATGGTCCTCTATTTTTCTAATGGGTGTACCGGTCATAAGGTTTTGGTTAGGTATAAAATAGGATCATCTCCAAGGGTTACTTGATCACCATAGTTCAATTTTTTATTGTCTTTAATGACTCCTTTTCCATCTGGCATATAGCCTAAGCGAATGTATAGTCTTTGTGCTTGCCCATAATCATGAGTGAGGCCGACACCTATGCCCACCGTTTTAGATTTTTTACTGATTTTTATTTCAGCACTTTTAATTAAATCGGTTGCAATCCCGCGCTTCTGGAATTTCTTGAGCACGTTTAAGTCAGCGATTTCCGGAATCGACTTTGCCTTAAAATCAGGATAGTTTGCTTTCCAATTAATGGTAAGGTATCCGGCAAAAGAATTGTCAATTGTTGCTACCAAAATATCCCTTTCTTTGGCGCTTTGCATAGCCATATATTGGTGGTAAAGAGCCAGGGGTTTTTGCCATCCTTGTTCTTCAAAGGCAGTGACAATCTTTTGACAATCTTCAAGCAGCAAAGGTCTAATTTTCAAGGTTGACATTGTTTTTATTTAAGTAATTACCAAGAATAACCGAAAGGAATCCAAACACTAAAATCCCTGCATAATTACAAACCAAATCAATCAAATCAAAGTTCCTGTTGCTCAAAAATATTTGACTAAACTCTTCGATTGTGATAAACACAGTAATGATCAAACTCCCTAAAAGTATTTTTTTATTCAAGAAAGACACCCTTTTAATATCAAACAGAATATTGGTAAAAAAGGCTAATGTTCCTATTAATAAAAAATGACCCATTTTGTCTTTAAAAGGCAAATATTCTACCCATTCGGCAAACCTGTTTGGTATTTTAAGGTCTACAATAATCAGTAGATAGAGCACAAAGCAAATGAACAAAATGCCAGCTAGTTTTAAAAATAGCTTGAGTGAATTTTTAATAGAAATACTCAAATTTGTTTGCGTTTTAATGTTGATGTAGGGAATTAGAAATTAATCCTTTAGACTTAGTTCCATCTCGTATTGATTGATCGGGTTTTTAAATCCAGCGATGAATAATTGCTGACTCAGCATTTCTCTTTGCTCGTCTAGATTATTGGTCTTGACTTTTTTACTTTTACTTGCTATCGCTGAAAACAAATAAGACCAATCTTCTGTTTTGCCTTCTTCGTTTATTTGAAATTGCGGTAAGTACCCGTTTTTCTCATTTAATACAAAAAAACCAATCGAGTTATTTTCGGAGTTAAAAACTTGATAAGTGGAATACATTTTATCCCCTTTTTTAATTGCTTGGTCTGAGTTGTCCCAAGAGTAGTGCAATCTCTGCTGAAAATCATTTTTCCGAAGTTCTGTGAAAGGTATCTTTTTAAGACTGCCGTCAAAATTATCAAAGTTTAGTTCTGCATTAAAACACTGTACCTTTCTATTGATTTTAAATCCAATTCTTTCATAGACTCGAATGGCTCGGTCATTTTGTTGAATGACTTCCAAAGAACAGATTTTGACTCCATTCGCTTTTAAAATCGGAATGGCAAATTCATACATTTGATCAACCAGTTTTTTGCCTCTGAAATCTGGCAAAACCCCGGTCCCAGTATTGAACGCAGTCTTTTTACTATTGACTGTATCAACCCCATTAATGATAAATGCAACGAGCTTTTCATTTTCAAAGCAACCAAAAGAAAGCGAATAATCAACTCTTGCAGCATGAAATCGATTTTTCCATGAATCGAGGTCTTCCGGCATTTTTACAAAGTAATCCTTAAAACTGATCAACAAACAATCGATGATTTCTTTCAGTGTACTTTTGCTAAGATTTCTAATTTGCATAAAATATTAATTATCTGGATTCTGATTGATCCAATTAAAGCGATTTTGATTTAGCCTGAAGTCAGACTTTCTTTTCTTTATCAATGTTATTTCGACGGTATCTTTTTGTATCATTCCTTTCAATATCATTTTGCTGCTATCTGGATTGGAGAATTTCATATCAATGAAGGTGTTTTTGTCTGAATTAAAAAAGGACAGTTTCCTTTCTTTTATTCTCCAATCATATTGAAATTCTTCCTTATTGTCTAATACATCACATATGGTAGCCGTTTTACTATCAACAAACAATAGGTACTTCCATTGATGTTTGTAAATTTTTTCATCATCTATTTCGGAATTGACTTTGTAAGTCTCTACCATGTACAGTTCTGCATTTGCGTTTCTTTCTTGGGCATTTTTATTCAAATAGATTTTTACAATAAAAATTCCTGCAATTGAAATAGCTAAGGATCCGATCTTTACCCATTCTTTCCATTTCTCTATTTTTGGATTTTTGAAAAAAGGTTGTAGTGGTAAAGCTGCGGTAGGATGATTCAGAAAGAAAAAATTCGTAAGTCTTTTCCAATCGTACAATATTATAATAATAGAAAAGAGAACGAGATGACTTGCCAATAGCTTTACAGGAACATCATAGAAGAAATTTAACAGCATCACATTTATCATCACCGCGAAAACGGTCAAAGCCCCGATGGTTCTTGTTTTTCTAAATAACAAAAATATTGCTCCGGCTACTTCTCCTAATCCAGTGAAAATCGTGTAGCCATCTGAATAGCCCATAAAAGTCCACAACAAAGCCATGGGAGGAGAGTCGCCATAAGTTTGCATCAAGGTAGTGAAATCTGGTTCTTGAAATTGCATCAAAAATACTTTTGCTAGGCCGTATAGTAACATTTGATAAATGACATAATAACGAAGCAAAATAATTAACCATTCGTGGAGGTAATTGTAATTTTTCCTTTCTTTATCAAATACGGTCCAAATCAAAGTACCAAGGATCGCTAAACTCAGCAAAACAATTATGGATACATAATTGAATAATGCATCTTCATTTCTTGGGACAGAAGAGGCAAGTTCATCTTTTACTTCAAAAAGCAAAGGACTAACAAAGGCTATAAATTTTGACCAAATAGAATCCAAAAAAACAGCAACCGGAGATTGAGTCGTCGCCATGAAAAGAAGGCAATAAATAAAGGACAGTCGGAATATAAGTTTTTGCCAAATTGTCCAGTTCATAAAGAAGTTTTAGTTTTCGTTGCCATTAAATTAAAACTAAAAATTATGAAAACCAAACAGACGTTTTTTATACCAATAGTGGCAATACCTCGTCTAAAATACCAGCTGCAACAGGGTGAGCAGATGTCTCCAATAAATTTCGAACATTGAATTTTCCACCGTATACATTCATCAATGCATTTTTGTCCGCTCCAGTTTCTAAAAGAAGCTTTGTCATCTTGGCCAAATTCAATGGGACAACTTGCCTCCACAGCTCCATACCGTTGCTTCCAAGGTAGTGGATCAAACTTGCAGAATGGCCATATTTCGATTGCTCATGGATTAGAGAAGGCTGATCATAGAGTAAGCTTTGTAGAGCTGAGTGCTTGCCTGAGAGTAAAAGTGATATAGCCGACTCGAAAGCGAAATTGTATGGTTGATCGGTGAGGATGTTTTTCATTTGCTCCCAACTTTTGAAACCATATTCCATTGCAATGGTTGCTCTTGCATCGTCAATGCCTAATTGCGCATTGAATAGAAATTCAGCGTTTTTACTCAAATAGGATTTGTTGTAATTGTTGATCTGTGGAATAATGACAAGATTCTGGGATTTGATTCCTTCGAAAAGCTTCTCTGATAGACTATTTAGATGTTGAAATATCGTTTGGAATTGCTCGGGATGGGTATACAAATCTCCGTAGAAATTTCTTAACCCTTGAACTTTAGGATGTATGTAAACATCCATTAGTGGTGGATCATAATTTTGCCTTCATAATTTTTCTCACCATTTATCAAGGAGTAAAAGTAAATTCCCGATGAAAGGAAACTGGTATCAATTTTTCGAGATAAAGTCCCTTCCCATTCATCTTTAAAAACTTCTTTTCCATTTGAAGCGTATAAAGTAAAACGTACTTTTTCTAAAACTTCTCGCAAACCTATTTCGACAAAGGTATTTGCAGGATTTGGACCAATTCGGAAAAGTGGATCAGGAGGGAAGTCCGCACTGACAACATCAGAAAATTCATAGGTTCCGTCAGGCTTATGCATTTTTAAGCGATAAAAATTCGTTCCCATTTCTGGATCCATATCTTCAATCACGTATTGACTGTTATTTCCTAAAGCTGGACTTTGACCAACTGTTCTGATTTGAGGAAGGTTGTTTAAAAATTCAACTTCCCAAAAATCCAAATCCTCTTCTCGCTGCGTCTCCCAAATGACTTGAATAGCAGAATCTGTAACACGAGCTTCTAGTTCCAAAAAATCGCTAAATACAGCATCGCAATTCGGAAAAATATCAACAGTATCTGTACCACTTAAGAATTGGGGATCTGTGACTTTTAGTGTAACTCTGTACCAATAAACTTCTCCGTTGCAACCCGCAGGCTCTATGAGGGTTTGGGTGTTTTGTTTAGTATCAACGACCTCTTGGTGGTCATGCGTGTTGTGTTGTAAATAGGTTTGCCATTCATAGCTTAAGTCTTCCAAATTCGATTCAAGATCCATTACGTTTGCTTCTAAAGGCAATATGGAAGGACCGTTCAATGCGTAAAAACTACCATCTACAATACTCTTAATAGAGACATTAGGTGGCGTGTTATTGACCGAAATTAGCGTAGTGGCTGTTGAACGGGATCCTTCGTTGTCAATCACAGTTAATTCTACATTGAAAGATTCTGGTATGTTATTGATTGTTGTAAAAGTGTGTTCAATGCTGCTTTCATTACTGGTAAACCCATCTCCAAAAGTCCAATAATAAGAAGCAATGGATCCATCCGGATCGAAAGAAGAACTGGCATCAAATTGTACGGTTAAAGGTCCTGGACCATAGCCTTGGCTTTGAACGATTTTAGCGACAGGCTTTGCGTTGCCACCATACTCAATTCTATGCAATTGACTTTGGAAATTGATGTAATATAAAAATCCATCGTTTGGCCCAACTTGCATATCGAGCAGATAAGGGCTGCTATTATGAAACTCAGTAACTTCAAACAGTTCATCAAATTCATCAAAACGAAAGCTTCTGATCCACCATTCGTAATCTCCAGCAAAAAATGCACCGTGGTATTCTTCTGGAAAATTTTCACCATCATAAAAAACTCCAGCTACCGCAGAATACCCCCAAAAGGGTTCTGTATAGACCAATGATTCCGGATCAGTAGTATTTGCCACTCGTGCGAAGCCCGCATCGCTGTAATATCTGACTTCTGTTTTCCTTGGTGGATTGCTTAGCTTGTTGGCCCAAGCGATGGCTGGGGGAGTAAGAACGAATGTCGTGGAACTGTCTGCAATATTTAATTCACTATTACATGGATTTGGAAAAAATGGACGAGGTCCTTCTTTATCCAGTTTTAAGAGTTCTTGAAAAGTATAAAATTCTTCACTACAATTATTGCCAAATTCAGGATTAGGAGCAGAAGGATTAACACGGGGAGTGTCATAAAAAGGAATTTTTTCTCGCAAGCCTTCATATATAGGCCATCCGAAATTAGAGGCTGCTTCTGCACAAACATTGAGTTCTTCCCACTTATTTGCTCCAACGTCAGAGAGGTAGATCGTTCCTGGTTTGCCTAAAGCTGGATCGTGGTCTCCTGTACCAGGTTTGAGACACATGCGAAAGGGGTTCCTTAAACCCAATGCCCAAACTTTTGAAGCGGGTGAATTTGGATCGGAAGAATCATAAAAAGGATTGCTCGGCAAACCTAAACCAGTCTCCGCATCCACTCGAACTATTTTTCCATTTAAACTATTGATGTATTGCGCTCTAAATGCACCTAGGTTTTCATCTTCCCTCAAGATTCCATCCTCAATAGCTTGAGCATGATAAGTATCAGAAGCATTTCCAAAATCATTTTCTAAAAAACTTCCTGCATCACCACAAGAAATGAAAAGCGTTCCATCTTCTCCGAAAATCACATCTCCAATTCCGTGAGAAGCCATTAAAATTGGAAATCCAGTTTCTTTGGTTTTTCCGATGATTACTTGTCTACTGCCTTCGATTGCTTGTTGGAAATTTTGATTAGCGTCTAATGTGAATCTAGTTACTCGCCCAATCGTTGCTTGATTGTACAAGCTAGAATCCGCTTGGTAGGAAGCCGTTCCAAAATGAAATAAGTGGTGTCGGTCAACGGTATAAGAGAGGTAAATGTATCCGTTATTTAAAAAGTTGGGATGCAATACAATGCCAATCGCGCCATGATCTCCCCAATTGCCAACTTCTTCTCTCAAATCCAATAGTGGTTCATCAATTAAATTTCCCTGCTCATTTACAATTTGGACCAATCCTGATTTATCCAATATGTAGGATTGGCCATTGTCATCCATATCAAAAGCCACTGGACGATCCAGATTGTCACATACCACAATGTCTACGAAATCTGTTGGCAACTGACCTAAGGCAAGTGCTGCTAAAGAAATAAATAAAAGGAATAATTGAAGACGTAGACTCATACTGCAAGTTATTGCGATAATTTGAACGAAACCAACTTAAATCTATAATTTTTTTGGATTTGTCTTACAGCGTCTTATTGTTTGCGAAAATTCATTGAAGTTCTTAGTTTTTATACCCAAGGTAGGTTTAGGGAAATGCTTGGAACAGCGTGCAAGGTCGGGATAAATCCAAAGAAAAAATTGGGGATTCGATGATAAACACCAAATCCCCATAACCCCAAAAAACCAAAAGAAGAGAGTTGCCTTTTAAATTCTCTCTTAAATTCTATAGGGCATCGGCAATCCCTTCTTTTGGTTCATTGATTTGCAAAAATCAAAAGGCTGATAATATTTCTCAAGAGTCTATCATTTCCTAACATACAAAACACAGCTCTTGTTCTTACTTTAATAGATTATATTTCTATTCGCCTAAATCAGCTTAAGCTAAAAGAAATCAGATGGGCTCTCAAACCACCTGATTCTCAATGTGCTCTCATAAGACGGTTTGATACACCAAGAGGCATAACAATACCAAATGTCTTTTGTGAAATAGGTTTAACTATTCAAATCTTTTAAAAATTAATATTCGTGTAGGTGAAATTGAATGAAAAAACTTTCTTCAGTCAAGGTTAATTAGGTAGGTATTAAGGGGGCGAAATCAGTTGTTATATAATTTCTCCGCAAATTTAATGTTTTTTCATTGTTTTGTGGCTCATTTTAATGTCATATTTTAATAATTTGATATTATTAGCGACATTTTTAGATTCAAAAAAGGCAAGAGTTCTTAAGCTCCAGCCTAAAATCTTTGTTTTTGGAGTCGCAATTTGTCTACCGATATCATAGACGGTTTTATCAATGATTTCAAATTGATTGAAATGACTGAATTCGGTGGTGGACCAAAGTAAAACCGCATTTTTCCAAGACAAACCTCTCATGGTTTTAATTCCAAATTTTATAAATGCTTCATCCAAGTTTTTGGCAAACTGGTCCAACATGCGCATTAAAAAGGACACCTTGTTCAGTTTCTCCTGAACTTCAGAAACCAATTCAAATAAAATACCATTGACTTTTTTGAAATCTGATTCTATATCATAAATTTCTTTGTCTTTCATTAAGGCTTGAGCTGTAAGCGCTAGGTCCAAATTGATATGCGCATTCATTCCTAAAATAATGTGTTGGATTACGGATAAAGGTTGCTCTTTAGCATCAAAAGCAATTTGCCAGCTTTTGGAAACGGCTTTTCCATTTTGGTAATCGTAGTAAGCCTGCAAATAGTAGTTGGCAAATTGTACGTCAAAAATTTCCATTCTATCATTGTCTTCAAATCGTTCTTCTAAAATTGCAGTTTGGATTTCTTGAGTCGTGCGAAAATAAACGTAGGCAAAATATCCTAAAGTAGAATTATTTGAAATACAGGAATCCAGAATAGATTCCATTTCAGCGAGCACTTCAACAATGGTTGTGGGGTTTTTCTCCATGATTGAAAATATGAAAAATCGATTATTGGTATCAATTACTTATCCTCTCAATTTAAGAAATTAAAAACGAAATAAGCAAAACTCACCCTTTTGGGTGGCGAATGGCGATCGGCAAGAGATTATCTTTGAGTCAAGTTTAAAAGAAACCCCAAAAAATAATAATTAATTTTATTGGACTTGTGGATGTCCTTTTTCAAATAAGAAAAAGGACTTTTTTTTTTGGAAAAGGATGGAAACGGCCTTCATTATTTTACTTAATGAATTGCTTTTGAAAATATTCAGCAATGTTGTTCATAACCAATGATCCATCTGATTTTGAGGTATTGGCAGGAGGACCTTGTGGAGTGTTGTTGGCATCAATAACATAAATTTTCAAATCATCTTTGTTGCGCAAGACATCTAGTTCACCATATTCAAAATTCATTTCTTCGCACATTCTATTGATCGAATTGATTTCTGAGGAAGTAAATACATCGATTGTTCTTTTGACTATTGTCTTAATTGTAGTGTTTAAAAATCGTTCATGAATGCCTCTTCTTTTGATATAAACATAGTCAACAATTCCAAGCACAATTGGGACTCGAATGTCTTCCACCCATTGGTCGTTAACAGCGTTGTTTATCAGGATCTGGTAGATATATCCTTCTTCTTTTTTATCCACAGGACAGTTCAAAATCTCTCCATCATGTTTGGCATTGATGTCATTTTTTTTAACACATTTACCATTGTATTGCAAAGGATCAATGAAAGTAGAATAGCCAAAAATATTCTGAAAACAATCTTCCAAATATACCTTGCTGATGTCTCGACTGTAAAGGTTAACGACCTCAATTTCTCTAGCTAATTTTTCTAAAAGTTGGTACTCTTCTCGGAAAGTTAAATACTCCCAATAAATGGCTATTTCAAATTGGTTATCCGGTTTATTGCTTATTGAATAACCCATGCTGTGAGCCAGTTTGTAGATCGTTGATCCGCTACTAGGATAATGTGGATGAATCAACAGCTTCTTTTTTTTAAAACCATTTTTTAAATACAAATAGAAATACCTCAAAGCATGTAACATATCCTTGGTTAGCATTTCAAGAATAGGCATTCCTTTTCGATAACGATTGAATATTCCTCGTTTGTATTTTGGTAGAAAATACATTGTTGATTTTGAAAAAAAAATGTATTAATGTTGATCCTTGCCTTTTTCTGAATCGTCTTGTTTGTGCGTAGTAGAGGCAGGACGTTTCCGTTTCCATCTTTTATGTGACCACAACCAGTACTCAGGTTTTTCGATAATTATTTGCTCTAATATTCTGGTATGTGCTTCACTGATTTCTCCCACAGCAGTGCTGCGCGGTTCGTCAGTAATGACTGAAAATTCAAACTCATAATATCCTCTTTTCATTTTGAATATCCTTCCAAAAATAACAGGCATATCGTATTGCTTAGCATATTTTTCACTGCCAAACATCACTCCGGTATCTTGATTTAGGAAAGTGGTCCAATAGGCTCGGTTGACATTTCGTGGACATTGATCGGCACCAAAAAGCATGGCCATGGGTTCATGATCATAAGATTCAAAAAACGATTTCAATTTTTTAAGCGGGACTAATTTTAATCCAAATTTGCCACGTGATTTGTAAATTATTTTGTTGAAAAAATCACTTTTCATCGGTTGAAAGGCACCAACACTTTGATGCGCAATTTGGATGTGCGAAGCGGTAGCTGCTAGTTCCCAGTTGTTGTAATGCCCTGCTGGAACGATTATGCTTTTACCTTGATCAAAGTAATGCTTTAACAACTCTGGGTTACGGACCTTACATCTTTTAATAAGTTCCTTTTCACTTATCCCAAAAGTCTTTATGGATTCAAGAACCAAATCACATAAATGTTTATAAAATTTTTTGGCAATTTGGAGGATTTCTTTTTCTGTCTTTTCTGGAAAAGAATTCTTTAGATTTTGAAAAACAACTTCTTTGCGATAGCCAAGTAAATAGTAAATGACAAGGTACAACAGATCAGAAATCCGGTATAGGATAAAATGGGGGAGAAGTGAAATAGGCTTAATAAGAAGATAATAAAGGACTTGCCTCATAAGTGCTGTTTATGGGTGTAAATTACGTTTCTTCTCGAAAGAAAACTAAAACAGTGTCCTATATTTTCTGTCTTATTTAAATTTGTCAAACGCTTATCAAAAGATTGAACGAGTTTTAAGAACCAGTAGGATTGTTTTTTAAGGCAAGTATCTTATTTTGAATAATAGTCTTATCTCCGGCAGTTTTAGCATAAGAAAAAGCTATTTGCAAATGTGCCATAGCCAGATCCATATCAGAAGGTTGATATAAATAGCTGAGAAGGGAATGGTAGTGCGGGGACTTATCTAGTTTTAGCTTCAAAGCTTCAGCAATAGCCTCTTTTTTCCCTTTTGATTTGGAAAGGGCGTAGGTTCTATTCAGAGCGGCAATTGGCGAATACTCAATTTGTAAAAGCCGATTGTAATATTGAAGGATGCTTTCCCATTTTTCATCTGAATCATTTTGAGTATGCCAGTAGGCGATCGCCGCTTCAAAATGATATTTGGAAATCACATTGCCTTTTGCCGCACGATTCATATAAAAAGTACCATTGGCAATTAAATCGACATTCCAAAGATCTTTGTTTTGTTCATTGTATAATACCAATTCACCCTCAGCATTTTTTCTTGCGGGTAATCGAGAGGAATGAAAGCACATTAAAGACATCAAAGCATTTACAAAAGGCCTATTTGTAAGATCATTTTCAATCAACAAAATATTTAAACGCATGGCTTCGTAGCACAGGGATTGACGAATGACTTCGTTTTGTGAGGAAGAATGGTATCCTTCATTAAAAAGTAGATAGATGGTCTTTAGAACAGTATCCAAATGTTCGTCAATTTGATGCGAAGATGGGATTTCCATCTTGACCTGATTGGTTTTAAGCTTTTCTTTGGCTCTAAACAATCTTTTGTTGATGGTTTCTTTGTTGGATAAAAAAGCATTTGCAATTTCTTCGATTCCAAATCCACAAAGAATTCTAAGAGAAAGACCTATTTGAGCTTCTTGCGGAATAATAGGATCACAGATGGCAAACATCATTTGTAGTTGACTGTCTTTGATGTTTTTGTTGGAAAGGTCAATAGCTATTTCGTTGATACTATCGGCTTCTGGGAGGCTTGCTTTATAATTCTCTTTTACTTTATCTCTAAATAAATCATTGCGTTTGAAAAGGTCTTTTGCTTTGTTCTTTGCCACGGCATATAGCCAGGCAGTTGGATTGTCAGGAATCCCTTTTTCTTTCCATGTTTCTGTAGCAGCTAAAAAAGTTTCACTGACCAGATCTTCTGCGACTTCGATATGGTGAATACCAAAAAGCTTGGCCAATACAGAGACCATTTTACTGTATTCAACTTTAAAAAGC
>CALIAG010000265.1 GCA_938041325.1 uncultured Saprospiraceae bacterium
TTGATTTTCTCCTTTGTACAAAGCCATCTTTCTGTTCTCCACTAATCGTCCCATTGCATCATATACCGTCAAATTTTTCAAAACCTCTTTCGCAGATTCTAATTCCACAACTAGATAATTTGCTGTTGGGTTTGGAAAAAACCTAATCAATTCAACTTGGTCTTGAGCTGAATTATTTGATTGAAAAGCAGCAGTACTAGAATTTTCATTTTCAAAATGATTTTCCGCCATTGGGTTAATTTGAATGGTTGAACTACTAACAGTGAAATTATTTAATTCATTTCCTTCTTGAACAATATTATTTATATCCGCTATTAGTATTAAAAAATATTGACCTGGTGGAATTGAATTCGGAGGAATGCCACTGGTTTGTATATCATTCAATGTGGTGTTGCCAGCAATACTATTTTGATTGTAATCTCCAATGCTAAAATCTTCTGCAGCATTGAATGCAGCATCCGAAGATAAATAAGCGCCAACTGCAAAAGATCCACTTACAGGCGTAGTACCAAGATTGCTTAAATCAAAGTCATAATTAAAAGGTTGACCAACCGTTCCAGAATTCGGAATTCCAATATTATTCACAAACAAATCTGGTTGAGCACCGGGATCATTCGGCAGCACCGTCACATCGAAGGAACATGGATAAAGCGTTTGTCCAAATTGATCAGAGCAAAGTAAAACCAAATCATAGGTCACCGTAGTTGTTCCTACTGGGAAAAACGATCCGCTCGTAGGTCCACTTGTTTGAGTTACTGTATTTCCTAAAATACAATTGCTTTGAATAAACGGATCTCCCCACGAAACCTGTGCGCCTTGCTGACTCGTTTGGAAAACAGAAATGTCTTCAGGACAAGTTACGTTTGCAGACAAAACCAGATCGTTCATAGTAAAAGTAAAGCTGCAAGAAATCGTATTTCCACATTGATCATTTGCCTCGTATTCGATTTCATAAACACCTGGATCTGCAGTTGAACCTAATAAAGGTCCTCCAGTTTGTGTCAATGAAACGCTACCACCTGGGCACTGCGTCGTTGCAGTGGGTTCCGTCCAGAATATTGGAGTTGGTGTACCATCTGGTAAAACATCTCTTTCAATATCCGGAGGACAAGAAATGGTAATTTGAGGAGAAGCATTTACAGTTAATTGGGTTGTGCTCAGCACTTGGTTATTTGCTTCACTTTCTTCATCAACTGCATTGTCTGCATCAATCAACACAATCATAAAATAATTCCCAGCTGGAGTTCCTCCTGGCACATTTCCTTGCACCGCCAAATTCGTTTGGCTAGAATTGGCTGCCGTATTGGATTCATTAAAACTAGAAACTAAAACATCTTGTCCAACATTTAAAGAAGCATCTGTCGACAAATACGAACGGATAGCATATGTGCCACTCACATTCACAGAACCTATATTACTTAAATCGAAATCAAAATTAAATCCTTGTGCGATATCTACAGAAGATGGAATATCCAAATTGCTTCCTGTCAAATCTGGTTTGGGTTGCACTACTTCTTGCACCGTTACTGAAAAAGAACAGGTAAAACTAGTTTGACCAAAATCACTGGAACAGCCTAAAGTTATTTGATAGCTAACCTGCGTTGTTCCCAATGGAAACAGCGCTCCATTATCAGGACCAGCTGTTTGAACAATGGAGGTTCCCAATGGACAATTGGTCGTAACAGTCGGTTCAGACCAACTTACATTTGCTCCAGCCGGTGTGGTTTGAGATGTGGTGATATCAGTCGGACAATTCACATTCGTATTCAATACAAAATCGTCAACCGTATAAATAAAACTGCAAGTCTCCACGCTACCACATGCATCCGTTGCTTGATATACAACGGTGTAAATACCTGGTGTCGCTTCGCTTCCTAAAGTTGGTCCACTTGTTTGAACTGTAGTCAATCCCCCATTCGCACAATTGCTTGTTGCTTGTGGAACGGTCCAATTAAAAAGAATAGGAGCACCGTTTGGATTCACTTCTGCTGAAATATTCGAAGGACAAACCAATGAGATATCGCTTTCAAAAATGGTCTGTTCCACAATTACATCAAAGGAACAGGTAAAAAAGTTTGGTCCAAAATCATCAGAGCAATTAATCTGAATTTCATAAGCTATACTTGTTGTACCAACAGGAAAAATACTGCCACTTGCTGGCCCGCTAGTTTGTACAATTGAAAAACTGTTTGGGCAATTCGTAGTCACTTGAGGTTGAGCCCAGCTCACTGCGGCACCATTTGGATCAACTTGGTTTGCATTAATATTTTGTGGGCAAACAATAGAACTAATCAAATCGAAATCATCAACGGTATAAGTGAACGAACAAGATTCAGTATTGCCGCAATTATCTGTTGCAGAATAGGAGATCGTATAAACTCCCGGGGTAGCAGTAGTTCCACGAGTTGGTCCATTTGTTTGTGTTACCAGTAATCCATCTGCTGCACAATCCGTACTTGCAAACGGATCTGCCCAATCAAAAGCCATTGCATTCCCTGAAGGATCAATACTTACAACGATATCGGTTGGACAAGACAAAGTAATATTCGTTTCGATAATTACTTCTTCCACTGTTACAGTAAAGGAACAAGTAAAACTGGTTTGTCCAAAATCATCCGAGCAACTCAATTGAACTTCATAAACAACTTCAGTGGTACCAATTGGAAATACAGCTCCATTGTCAGGTCCGCTGATTTGTGTCATTTGAAAACCATTTGGACAATTGGTAACAACAGTTGGTTCTTGCCAAGTAACTGGTGCACCTGATGCATCACTTTGATTCAATGAAATATTTTGCGGGCATTCTAAAGTCGTGTTTAAAACAAAATCATTTACAGTAATGGTAAAACTACATTCCGCTTGATTTTCACAAGCATCTGTTGCAGTATAAACAACAGTATAAACTCCTGCCCCAACGGATGTCCCTGCAGTGGGGCCGCTAGTTTGCACAACATCCAATCCGCCGTCAAGGCAGGTAGTCGAAGCGTTGGGCAGAGACCAATTCAAAATCAATGGTGCTCCCGATGGATCCAAATCAAGGTTTAAATCTGCAGGACAAGTCAGAGAAATATCGGTAGGCACTACAATTTCTTCTTCTACTGTAATCGAAAAGGAACAGGTAAACTCCGTTTGTCCAAATTGATCGGCGCAAGCCAATTGGATGGTGTAGGATATATCAGTTGTTCCTATTGGAAATGTACTGCCACTTTCTGCACCGCTTGTTTGTGTAATCGTTGTGCCAAGTGGGCAATTGCTTGTGACTATAGGAGCAGACCAAGTCACCGTTGCTCCATCCGGCCCTTCTTGAGTTACAACAATATCTTGAGGACATTGCACCGTTGTTTCTAAAACAAAATCATTAACGGTGTAAGTAAAACTACAAATGGCTACATTATCACAAGCATCAGAACTTTCATAAGTTATGGTATACACGCCAGGCGTAATTACATCACCTTGCTGCGGTCCACCCGTTTGATCAAAACGCATTCCGCCTAATGGGCAAGTCGTATTAACGAAAGGTTCAGCCCAAGCGAAAAAGAAAGGATTCCCAGAAGGGTCAAGACTTACCTCAATATTTTGTGGACAAGAAATGGTCAACTCTGGTTCTGGATCAACCTCTGAATCACAAGGAATTTCTATTACGAATTCTCGGTAAACTAAATCTGAGTTAAATTCCCAGGCTCCGTTCCAAAAGTAAAAAATACCATTGTCTTCGTCTTCTGTATTCTCTCCTGCAATTGCATCAAATAAAAACAATTCTCCACTGTCCCATTCAAAAACACCTTCGTTGTTTCGATCGTTAAGACCAATCCAAACAACTCTTGGTATCACGCTTTGTAGAAAGGTATTTTCTTCTTGTGAATTAATCGAAACAAGGTAACCGCCATTATTGGCTGCGACTTCTTGCGCATCTGCATATTGTAAAACTTCGTCAGAATAAAAATATTTGGAATCACCAAATTCTCCCAAGCTGACAAAACCAAGCAAGTTCGTTGGGCAGTCTTCCAATACAGGAGAAGGCATTACATTAATCGCAAAACGACAGGTCGCTGTGTTGCCACATAGATCAAGAGCAAGGTATTCTACAATATAAGTTCCTGCGCGAAGGCTTGATCCACTCAAAGGACCAGATTCTTGGTTAATACTCAAACCTCCAGAATCGCAACCTGTAGAACCGGTAGCATCCGACCAGTTTACAACCGTTTCTAATTGTCCTTCTTGCAAAGTGATTTCGATATTCTCTGGACAGTTGATGACCAATTCTCCTTGATCTGCACAATTCAATTCCACCACGTATTGCTTATAAATGACGTCTGCTTCAAGGACCCAACTTCCATCCCAAAATTGTAGGAAAGCATAATCATTGTATTCATCGTTGATTCGATTGTGGTTGCTGTAAACAACTGGACTTCCATCTGCCCAAGCAAATTCATCTTCCTCTTCAATATCATTGAATCCGATATAGGCAAGGTCATTTAATTCCGATTGTAAAAACTGGTTTTTCGCTTGATCCTCAATGGTTACTAGATTGCCACCAATGGATTCGGCTTGTGCTTGTGCGAGCGGCCAATTTAAAATATTATCGGAAACATAAGATTTCTTATCTCCCCATTCTCCCAATAAAGTATATCCCTCAAAATTGGAAGTACAAGCACCTTCAGGTAGCGCATTGATGTTGTAAAAATAAGCCGCTCCGGAAGCTGTACCATTGTCATTTTTCCATGGCGAACCAATTAGAATATTGTTGCCATCGATCGCCACTGCACTTCCATATTCCGCACCTCTGGTATTGTCGCTTTGGGAGCCACGCTCTTCCATATCTCTTGCTGCAAATTTATACGCTTGTCCCCAAGCCCCATTTTCCAAAGTAAAGAGATAAGCGGTTCCTGCTCTGCTGGCATCTTTTTTTGCACCGGTTAAAATATAGTTGCCATTCAATACCACTTCTTCTCCAAAATCTTCCATCCCATCACCATCTTCCGCATAGACGGTTCCTTCTTGAAGCCAAGTATTTCCAAACTTTCCGTAAACAAGAATTTCTCCTTGTCTTTCCAAATCCGTCCCACCGCCTATTCCATTGACGAGTCCGATTGCCAATTTATTGTTTTCCAAATCAATGGAACCGCTTCTGTTTATAAAAGCTGTTTCTTCCCAATTAGCCGTTCCACGATTATAAATACGGATTCCATCACTTTCCACTACAGCTAATTCTGATCCGCTGATGGCACCTTTCTGTCCTTCCGAAAACTCTTGATCCAAAATCCATTCTTGCCCATCCAAACGGTAAACATATACGCTATTGCTGAGTCCGTTTTTTGTGACCATTAAAAACTCTCCTGACAATTCTACTTTTTGCCCAAAACCAAATTCATCATTTCCACTGGGATTGGAAATGGTTTGCATCAAGCTCCAGTTGCCAGCGTTATTTTGAAAAACAGAAACGGAATTGCTAGCCGCAGATCCTAATGCGATCCAATTAGAAGCAATGGCAGAAGAATTTACAAGTCCGCTACCACTGGACAAAAAGCGTTGTTCTATCCAATCACCAGCAATGTTTTCGTAGAGGTAAGCCCCTTCTTTTGCACCGACAATCGCCGAGTTTTCAAAAATAGAAGTACTTGAACCAAATAGATCTTGTGCACGAGGGGCAGATGGGTAGGTTAGGTTTTCTTGAGCAAAAAGCATAGAAAAGTTCAATGCCGCAAGGCAAAGGAGGGTAAAGATTCTCATAGTAATGAAAAGTATTTTAAGCGTTAAAGTCTAGGGCTGTGTGTCTGTGCGTATGTTAATCGGTAAGGCTTGGGATGGGATAAGATGGAACTGGGGGGTGAAGTTCCTTATCCAAGTGCAAATTACTAAATCATATAGGTAAAAATGTATATTGATCCTCTTTTTTTAAAAGCAAATGAATTGGCCAAGTTCAACAGACATTTTTTAGTGTTAAAGATTACATTGATATGGAATAATAAAATGGAAGTTTTTAAACTTCCTAAAATCTAAGGATTAAGGTCAAAGCGTTTGATTCAATTGCTTCATTATTTTTCAAAATGATGGTTTTGGAGCTTTGGCAAGCTTTTTCATTGAAATTGAGTGTGTTTTGATGTAAAAAATCAAATAATTAGGAGCAGAATAGCTTTTTTTAAAGTAAAAAATAACGTATCTTTGCCATCCAATTGAAAAAAATTTATAAGATAATGAATAAAGAAATCCATCCAAAAGAATATAGAAAAGTGATTTTCAAGGACTTTTCTGCTGATGTTGCTTTCATGACACAGTCATGTGCACCGACTAAAGATACCATCACATGGGAGGATGGCAATGAATATCCTTTGATTAAATTGGAGATTTCTTCTGCTTCACACCCATTTTTTACTGGGAAAATGCAGTTTATTGATACAGCAGGACGTATTGATAAATTTAACAAGAGATTCTCAAATACGAAATTTACAAAGGAACAACCTACGCAAGAAGGAGAAAAAGCGGCGGAACAACCAAAAGAAGATTAATACTAATTTTAAAATATTTAAAAAAGCCACGACTAAAATCGTGGCTTTTTTTATTTTTGACACATGGAAAACATTATTCTCTTTGATGATGATGTTCGGGACCATTTATTACCAATCACCTTTACTAGACCTGTAGCAGAAATCCGCCTAGGAATTCTGACTATTAGGGAAAAATGGGAGAAGTGGTTAAATGGAAAGGCTTCTTTTATCACACAAGATTATCTTTCGGAGAAATACCCAATCAATATCACTGATCAAAATTATGTGATAAATGGTTCTGTATTACCAAACGAACAGTTGGTTCGGTTAATTTCTCAATTGGAAAACAATGAAGCCCTTTTGAAAGACGGGGAACTTATTGCAACAAAGTTGAATGAAAAACAATTTCAACATCTAATCAAAGATGAAGAAATTCAAGAGCTAAAAGGCTTTGACCTGGAAGATACCCCCTTCCAAAAAATCAACAAACTCACAGATATCTTTAGTTTAAATGATTTGGCCATTCGCCAGGATTTTAAATTATTGACCGCTGACAGAAGGTCAGAAAAACATCCAACCTCTAATTGGTTGCTAGGAAAAGAAAATATTTTTATTGAGGAAGGTGCTTCTGTTGAGTGTGCTACCTTGAATGCCAAGACAGGTCCGATCTATATTGGGAAAGATGCAGAGATCATGGAGGGTACACATATACGTGGACCGTTTGCGCTATGCGACAATGGTGTAGTGAAGATGGGAGCTAGAATTTATGGTGGTACGACAATCGGGCCATGGTGCAAAGTAGGAGGAGAAATTAGCAATTCTGTATTTACTGGTTATTCCAGCAAAGGGCATGATGGATATGTAGGCAATTCCATAATTGGAGAATGGTGCAATCTGGGTGCAGACAGCAACACTTCTAATTTAAAAAACAATTATGGTGAAGTCCGGCTTTGGGATTATCCTTCTGAACGCTTTGCTCCTACCGGCTTGACTTTTTGTGGATTGGTAATGGGCGATCACGCGAAATGTGGCATCAATACCATGTTCAATACCGGTTCTGTTATTGGGATTTTTGCAAATATTTTTGGTCCAGGTTATCCACGCAATTTTATACCTTCTTTTTCATGGGGTGGCTCAAATGGTTATTCGACTTACCGTACTGAAAAAGCGCTAGAAACGGCAAAAATTGTAATGGCAAGAAGACAGCAGGAATTGACTCAACAAGACATTAATGTGGTTCAACATGTCTTTAATTTAACTTCGGAATTCCGTCGTTGGGAAAAAGTTGATCCTTCATGAGACAGCCATTATGGAAACAATGGCTGAGCTATATTTTTGAATTTCATATCGAAAGTACATCGAGTGATCATAATGATCAACTCAATATCTCTTTGTACAAAAACAGATACCAACTCTATACAGAAAACGCCATTTACTCCTTTGGCGATTTGTACGATAATTTTACCGAGACTTTTAAACTCATTCATCTACCGAAAGATGAAGCTAAAATTCTCGTACTCGGTTTGGGACTCGGCTCTGTTCCCTTGATTCTTGAAAAAAAGATGCAAAAAAAATATTACTACACTGCAGTAGAAATAGATGAAGAAGTCATCGGGTTAACAACCAAATATACTTTACCTCAAATGAATTCTCCTATGCAAATGATCGCTGCTGATGCAATGATTTGGGTTGACTTGTGTCAAGAAAAATTCGACTTAATTGCAATAGATTTATTTTTAGACGATATCATTCCTGCAAAATTTGAAAAGCAAGATTTTCTAGAAAAATGCAAAGGACTGCTCCATCCAAATGGTGTTTTATTGTACAATCGTCTGGCCTACACATCTATGGATGTTGACAGCTCTGCTGCGTTTTTTAAAACTACTTTTGCACCTGTTTTTGAAAATCCAACGCACCTTGATGTGCATAAGAACTGGATGTTGTTGAATGATAAAAAGCATTTGAAGAATCTATAACTTATAGAACTCTTCCCCAACTCTTTTTCTGGGAAGCTACCGTTTATACACAACTATGCCTCAAGGATAATGTAAGAGATTGACGATTTAACGGAATTGAACCACAGAAGAGTCACATGAGAACACAGAAGTTCTTCAAACGTAAAGAACAAAAGAGAACACAGTAGTTATTTTATCTTCGATAAAATCGAACGCGTTTAGTTTTTGATGTAGAAATTGTAACTTTTTTAGAGGTGGGACAAAAAAAATAAAAGCATTTTTTCGGGATGAGTTTATAAATTCTCAACTTATGATTTATACCAGAATTAAATATTTCATGATTTTCATTTTCTTTGCAATAGGTGTCATGCTTCATTTGCAATTTGGACTAGGAAGTGCTTGGTATTTATACGTCGCCTCTTTTCTTTTGATCATCACTCATTTTTTATTTGGAACTGTAGGTTTAGCATTTGCTCGATTGAAAAAAGGAAAACTCGATGAAGCAGAAGCGCTTTTGAATCAAACCAAAAAACCGGAATGGTTGTCCAAAAAACACAAAGCATATTATCATTTTACGAAAGGCATGATTGGGATGCAGCAAAAGGATTTGGAGACTGGTAAAAAACACTTGTCTCTAGCGCTTGGAGGAACGTTAAGAAATGACAAAGACAGAGCCTTGGTTACCCTCAACCTCGCCCACATTGCATTTGTGCAAAAAGAAAAATCGGACTGCAAAACGCTTTTGGAAAAAGCCAAGTCTTACAAAACCAATGATTTGATGATTAAAGAGAAGATCAAGGAATTGGAAGAGGCGCTAAGTAGCTAGATTCATACAATTTTCCTTTAAGGAAAAAATACCTTTCTATTTTACAAGTATCAGTTTATTCCTCCCTCAAATATTCTTATCTTTGTACCAATAAAATCTGAATAACATGTTTACAATCAATATATATTTACGTTTTGCTTTAATTGCTGTTGGAATCATAGGTGGAGTCCTTTTGGCCGTCTTTAATGGCTTTTGGTATGGCTTTCCTTTTATTTTGGCAGGGATTGTTCTTTTTGTCGGTTATGTCCTTTTTGGAACGGTGCAATCCGCTGCTGAGCTTTCTCAAAAAATGCAATTTGATGAAGCAGAACAACGATTGAATTTAACACTCAAACCTGAGTGGCTTTACAAAACAAATCAAGCCTTTTACTATATGATGAAAGGAACCATCGCTATGAATCGAAAAGACAATGAAGGTGCAGAGAAATGGCTGCTTAAAGCGCAGCAAGTGGAATTGCCAACAGATAATGAAAAAGCAATGGTTGAATTACAGCTTGCCAATATTCAGGCAATGAAGGGCAAATGGAAAGCTGCTCAAATGCACTTTAGAAATTTGAAAAAATTAAAAGTGAACGAGCCTCAGCTTAAAGACCAAATCAAACAATTCGAAAAAGCATTGTCCAATCGTGGTCAGATGAAACATTCAATGGGACAGAGAGGAGGCAAAAGAGGTGGATTTAGAAATGTTAGATAACTATTCTTTTCAATATTTTTCTTTAACAAAAAGGGAATGTGACTTAAGTTACATTCCCTTTTTGCTTTCTTTTCACAGAATCACTTTAGAATAAATCTAATGCTTCCGGATCTTTTTTTCCAGCTTTTAGCAATTGTATTTTCTAGTACGAGTAGCATTGGTTTCTAGGGGAATAAATTCTCCTAATACGATTGAGTATTAAAAATTCCAAGTATCTACAAAGCCATTTTAGAATAAATCTATTGCTTCTGGATCTTTTTTTCCAGCTTTTAGCAATTGTATTTTCTAATACGAGTAGCATTGGTTTCTAGGGGAATAAATTCCCCTAATACGATTGAGTATTAAAACCTATTGCTTCCCCACTTTTTTCATCCAGCTTTTCGCAATTGTATTGACCAGAAAAAGCGCTGCCAGAAATAGGGCAATTCTTCCAATTAAATCTCCCCATTTCGTATAAAAGGTTCTGGACTTATTGAAATAAATCGTATCGTTTATTGCATCGTCTTCTCCATATATGGACGTATTGTAAATTTCTCCCCGCTGGCTGATGAATCCAGAAATTCCAGTATTGGCAGATCGCGCAATTGCTCTTCTTGTTTCAATAGCTCTTAGTGAAGAGAATTTCAAATGCTGCTTATGTCCAGCTGTATTGTCCCACCAACCATCATTGGTCACTATGAAAAGTGCATCTGCTCCTTTGCGAACATAATCGGTGCAATATTCTCCGTAAACGGATTCGTAACAAATCACGGGCC
The DNA here is from genome assembly GCA_938041325.1 of uncultured Saprospiraceae bacterium. Classification (GTDB taxonomy): domain Bacteria; phylum Bacteroidota; class Bacteroidia; order Chitinophagales; family Saprospiraceae; genus CALIAG01. Next base: position 10,716 of record CALIAG010000265.1, read on the forward strand.
CAACCGCTTTTCCATCTCCTGAAAAAACAGAACGCTCCGGTTGCGAACCAAACCCAGCTAAAGATCCTCCTAGCTTATCAACGATTGGTTCGGCCCACCAAAATATTTTCCGATACGGCGTAAACTCCGCGCCAGGAACTAAAACGGATTTATAATAAATCGGAACTTCTGCACTTCCACTTTTTACTTGTGCAGCAATATTATAAGATTCCCAGAACATCGTATCTCTTCCTTTCCTCACTTGAGTCCGAGTAAATTTTGTGTGCTCTTCTCCAGGTTTCAAAATTTTAAAAGCACTAAAACCTGTTATGAGTTTAAGCTTGGGATATTGATCTACAAATCGGGCAAGGTCACGTACCCGTACCATTTCTCCCGGCTTTCTTACATCTATTCTTCCAATAACAGTTTCTGGTAAAACAACATATTCTGTATTTTCAGTAACAGCTTTTTCGGCTAGCGCAATACACTTTTCAATCGTCTCTTTTCCTCCAATTCTAAACTTTTCATGATGGGGTTCAAAATTAGGTTGCACAACCACAACTTCTACTTGCTCCCCTCTTTCTTCATAGTTAAAATACCAAACCACTGAAATGATAATAGGCAATAAAATCAATGCACTCACTTTCACTAATCCCATTTTATTAAATCCATCTTTTGCAACGAAGAATTGTTGTGCAATTTTATACAGCAGAAAATTAGCCAACAGAATCCAAAGTGATCCACCAAAAACGCCAGTGTATTCATACCATTGAATCCAGGAAGGATACTGTGCAAAACTATTGCCTAGTGTCAACCAAGGCCAAGACAATTCTTGACGTAAATGCAGATATTCGAATGTCAACCAAAACGCTACAAAGGCAGGAAAAGCAAATTTCAAACCCAGTACTTTTTTACTTTGATGAAACAACATAAATGGAATAGCCATAAACATAGAGTTCAAAAAGATGGCTAGAAAACCAGCGATAAATGCCGTGTTGTTCACCCAATAAGTCGTCAACATATTCCAAACGACAAAGGCATGGTAAGCGTACTTGTACACTTCCCATTTGGAGGGTTCTTCTCTGAATTGAAAAATCTCATTTTCCACCATCAACAAGGGAACAAAACCGATAAACATTAATGGTGTCAAAGGAGAGACGGGAAAACCAAGCGCTAATATAATCCCACTCAAGGTGGCTAGGCCCAAACGTTCTAAACGTCTAGGAAATTTCGAAAACCTCTTTTCCAATAATAAGACGAAAAAGGCCCAACCGAAGATGTATAAAAACATGGGGTAATATCCCCAGAGTTGGTCATTTTGATTGGCGGTCCACATGAGGTATGACACCGCAAGTGTACCAAGAAAGGTCAGTAAAAGAAGAGCTCGTTTGATTGTTTTATTCATCTAATTTTTTGCGGGTAGTTTTCTCTTAATAATTTGCTAGACCGAATTTAGTAAAATGGTAGAACTTATTAAAGAAACGGCATTGAAGCTTGTCTAGGGAAGCATAAATTATAACGCAAGAAAAAAGGGAAACGTGTTTGCGCTCCCCTTTTCTATTCTTTTTTCGTATCCGGCAAATTTATTTGCCGTGATTATTAATTTTACAACCTAGGGGAATAAATTCCCCTGGTACGAATGAGTTTTAAAATTCCCTTATCGAACCGTAAAGCCATTGCCAAATTCATCTGGTGGACTTACAAAAGACAATTCTCCTTTTTCATTTTCAGCCATTAAAATCATTCCCTGCGATTCGACCCCACGCAATTCTCTTGGAGCTAGATTCGCCAATACCAAAACCTTCTTTCCTATGATCTCTTCTGGTTTGAAATGCTTCGCAATGCCTGAGACAACCGTTCTTTTTTCAAAACCTAAATCCACTTCTATTTTTAAAAGCTTATTGGCTTTAGGTATTTTCTCGGCTGCCAAAATAGTCCCCGTCCGAATGTCCATTTTTGTAAAGTCATCAAAACTTGTTTCGGCTTTGACTGCTTCAAATGATTTAGTCTCTTCTGAAGCAACGATATTGGATAGCTTGGTTTTCTGTGCTTCGATCATTGCTAAACGACTCGTATCTTTTTTGTCATTGATTTTTGCAAATAGCAAAGAAGGTTCTCCAATCTTATGGCCACCTGCAATTAAAGGTTCGCCTGCTTCTAATTGAGAAATCACTGTTGCTAAGTCGCCATTCTTAACTACATCCTGATTTAAAAGCGTTCTAATTTTATCTCCAGTAAATGGGATAAAAGGATGTGCACAAGTGCTCAACAAACAAACGATTTGATTGCTTACAAACATGCATTCTGTAATCTCGTTTGCATCTGGATTTTCTTTCCATAATTTCCATGGAGAAATGTCTTGCAAATACGTATTTCCGAAAGAAGACAATTCCATTAAATGTTGAATTGCATTTTTAAAACTGTACGACTCAATAGCGGCTTGAATTTTCTTTACCAATTCTAAAGCCGTAGCCATTGGTGCTTTCCAACCATCCGTTGTAGGAGTTGGCACTTTGCCTTCATAATATTTATTGGTCAACACCACTACTCTATTCACAAAATTCCCCAAATTATTGGCCAACTCATTGTCATGAAAATCTACGAAATCGTCCCATTTAAAATCGGCGTCTCTATTCTCTGGCATATTTCGGATCAATGCATATCTCATGGCATCTTCCTTGTTTGGAAAATCTTTGAATGCTTCTAAATACTCAAATTGTTGAATTCCCCAGCCTCTTGATTTTGAAAACTTCTGTCCTTCAAAATTTAGGAATTGGTTTGCTGGAACATTCTTTGGAAGTAAAAAATCTCCATGCGCCTTAAGCATTGCAGGGAAAACTATGCAGTGAAAAACAATGTTGTCTTTTCCAATAAAATGAATGAGTTCTGAATCCTCATCCTGCCAGTATTTTTTCCATTCGTCTTCTGGCTTGCCGTTGTCTAAGCACCATTGTTTGGTAGCTGAGATATAACCAATCGGTGCATCAAACCAAACGTACAATACTTTGCCATCGGCCTCCTTAAGTGGAACTTTGATTCCCCAACTTAAGTCTCTAGTAATAGATCGGGCATGCAGACCGTTGTCTAGCCAAGAAAGACATTGACCAACCACATGCTTTTTCCAATCCTTTGCGTTGTGGTGTACTGCTCCATCTACTGATCCATCTTTTATCCATTCTTTCAACCACTCTTCATGCTTATCTAGTTTAAAAAACCAATGCTTGGTTTCTCTGAGGATTGGAGTCTTGCCACTGAGGGTTGATTTGGGGTTTACCAATTCAGTCGGCGACAGATCTGATCCACAATTTTCACATTGATCTCCAAAAGCTTCTGCATGACCACAACGTGGGCACTCGCCACTGATGTAACGATCTGCTAAAAACTGATCAAAGTCTGCATCATAATATTGTTCTGATACTTTTTCATCAAACTGATCACCACGCTCAAGAAGTTTCGTAAAAAAATCCTGAGCCGTTTTGTGGTGCAATGGATCACTCGTTCGATGGTAGATATCAAAAGAAATACCCATCTTTTGAAAAGTCTCCTCGTGAAGCTTATGGTATTTATCAATAATATCTCTTGGCGTAATGCCTTCTTTTTTTGCTTGAATAGTGATTGCTGCTCCGTGCTCGTCAGAACCACAAACATAAAGCACATCTCTGCCCATCAGTCTCAAATATCTGACAAAGATGTCAGCCGGCAAATAAGCGCCTGCTAAATGCCCCAAATGTTGAGGGCCATTTGTATAGGGAAGTGCGGAGGTAACAAGGTATCTTTTTGGATTCTTCATTGGTATACAAGTACTTTTAAAAACTTCACGCGAATATACAGTCTTTGGAACAAGGATTAGGCTTTTTGAGTTTCAATAGGTGAAGATTTTTTGAGAATAGTTAAAGGAAAGTATGGAAAAGGGGGAATTGGTAAGCTCTAAAAGGCAAATATTGTCTTGAGAAACAGGAGTAATAAGGAATAAATCTTCTTGTAAAAAAAATAAGCCAGCAATTCTGTGATCGAATTGCTGACTTTATTCAATTTATATAAAACAATTGTGATTATGATTTTGTGTTTAAAAACCTGATCGTGTATACCGGACATTGATGCATCTGATACAACTATTGCTATTTTGATCAGTGACTATCAAACAGTAAATTTCAGGGACGCCAATATTGATAGACGATCC
>CALIAG010000266.1 GCA_938041325.1 uncultured Saprospiraceae bacterium
AGGAAAAATTGTTACAAATATATGTGTCAACAGAGAAGGAAGAGTAACCTATGCTGTTTACAACAAAAAAGACTCAACAATTAAGACTAAAAAATTAGTAAAGCAAGCAGAAACTACTGCAAGAAACTATAGGTTCGAAAGGGACTATACTGTATCAGATAAGCAGTGCGGAAAACTGACTTTTATATTTGAACTTTAGTATGAATAAAATTTAGAATATTATATCAAAACCCAATTGAATTAGAGCCCTTTATCTTCACCGAGATAGAGGGCTTTTTGCATTTAATCAATTCATTACAAATTTGATTTAGCTTTTATAAGCAAAAATCAGAAGTCACACGCATGAGCAAAAAACACTATGTCTCACGATTTGCATTATTTGCATAATAGTGACCTATTATTATAATATCCTACAGAAATTATAATATTAAATCTCCCATTCTTTTTTAGAAATAACAACAATAGTAATGAAGAAATTTTACCAAAGCAGTCTAATTTTATTAGTCATTTTGTTTTTAATTCCCATCACTTCAAAATCAGAAACTATTGAATATGGTGAAAGCATATTGGCTTCTCTAGATGTTGAAGGAGAGCATGATTTATTCACATTTGAAGGCCAAGATGGCGATCGTGTCATGATGCGAATGCGTGATGCTTCAAGTGGTGTGGACGCCTGTATTAAATTGTATTCACCTGATATGAATTTACTCGCAGAGCATTGCGGATACGGAGGAGATGTAGAAATCTTCAATTACGTAATTGAAAGTTCAGGAACCTATAACATTATGGTCAGTGACAGAAATGACAATGATACTGGGCTCTATGGACTTAGCTTGGAATTGTTGAATCCGGATCCTGAGAACATTGTTGCACTAGCTTGTGGTGAAACCGTTTTAAATGAATTCGATCAAGTAGTAGATTGTGATGCATATAACTTTCATGGAACACAAGGAGAACGGGCTTATTTTCAAATAAGAAGCGAAGGAACTGGAGTAGAATCAGAAATGATGTTATTTGACGGGGAAGGAAATTTACTAGAAACTAAGATAGCGCGTACCAACAGCTCTACATCAATCACTGGATTTCAAATTCCAGTTACAGGATGGTATACCTTGTTTTGCTTAGACAAGAATGGAAATGATGTTGGTGCCTACGAATTGTCCTTTGCAAAAACTGGAGATGAAAATTGTGTCCAATTCATCGGATGCGATGAAACAATGATATTAGGAAATTTAGAATACAAAACTTCTATCAATATCTATTCACTCAAAGCTCCTTCAGCGCAAAATATAAGTATTAAGATGTTTGATAAAGGAATTCACATGGAACCTCTTTTAGATTTATATGCGCCCAATGGAGAAATGATGGACAATGGTGTAGGTTATACTTTTGCAGAAGTTGGAGGGATGACCGCAGAGGAAGGTTTTTACCAAATTGTAGCAATGGATGATAATGCGAATAATCTGGGGACTTATGCTTTAACCATAGAAGGGGGAATTTTCGATACTGAAACAGAAGCAGTTTGCAACGATGTTGTATTGCAGTTGGGAGCGGATGGTACAGCCTCCATTTCTGCTGAGCAAATTTCTTCAAGTATATCAGGGGCATGTGGAATCATGTCAATGAATTTGGATCGAACGGATTTTAATTGTGCCGATATTGGAACACATACAGTAACACTTACTATTTCTGATGGCTCAGGTTCACTTTACACAGATCAAGGAACCATAACAATCGAAGACCCTGAAGACAACTGTAGTGTAAATATGTGTGATATTCAAGGATTGGATACTCAATATGAATGGATTGAAAAAGTTGTTTCTTATGAAATGACGAATCAAAGTGGAAACGATCAAGGATATGGAGATTATACAAACTTAATATCTCTAGCCTCTCCTGGAGGAACGATGAAGCTGTTGCTAGAGCCAGGATCTTCATCAACTACAGGGTTTAAAGAATACTGGAGTATATGGATAGACTTAAATGAAGATGGCGATTTTGATGAGTCGGAATGGTTGTTTGCGAAAAGAAAAAAATATTCCATCTATGCGTATGTTCCAATTCCAGAAGAAACAAGTCAAGGTTTAAAGACCATGAGAATAATCATGTCGTACCAAGGCTACGAAGATCCATGCGGGACTTTTGAATATGGAGAAGCAGAAGATTACTTAGTGAATGTAGTTGGAGAGGGCCCAGATTCTTATCTCAATGAAAACCCAAAACTAAGTTGGGAGGAATCAAATACAATAGAGACTGTGAATCCTTTAGGATGGGAATCTGCATCACAGATAGAAAATCGCAGATCAGCAAAAGTAAAGTTCAGTCTCTATCCTAACCCAGTTACAGATATCCTTAATTTGGAATTTGAGAATATCCTAGAAGAGCGTTTTGAGGTTCAAGTCTATTCACAAAATGGCCAATTTGTTTTAAAAACGCCTTTGTATCACAACGGAGATAATAAAATCCAAATAAACCTTCTAGATCACAATTTAGCTTCAGGAAATTATAATTTAAAAGTTGTGACTGAAAGTGGATTTCAAGATGTTCAACAATTTGTAGTTATTCGTTAAGGTATTTTTACCTAAGAAATCGCTCTTTTTGCGATAAAAAATTCGGTTTTTTGTCAAAAGCCTCAGGTTGATTCAACCTGAGGCTTTTCACGTTTTGCTCTGATTCGGTAAAAAAGTTATTCCTATTAGAGGTTACAGATTAGGTGAATAACATTTTTTTCAATGGAGATTTGCTGCAACAAAAAACCTTTTTATTGCCTGCTTTTAGAAGGCTTTTCTTATTGTGAAATCTAAAATGACATAAGCATTCTCTCTATATTTTATATTGGTTTTTAATTTGATGATTCGAAAAACCTAGTCACTAACACCCCGTATTTTTTTATTGTGAATTTTGGTATGGCGTATCTTTTGAAACGTGGATGTATAGTTGGCGTTGTCACAAATGTCAAAATCCATTAACAAACTAAGCAAAGATCATTCTCTTGAGTTGAGCGTGACAGAGAAGGAAATTCTGAAAAACTACATTAAATCATGACTAGATTCTGCTTCGTATCGTCGCTCTTATTTCTATCCGTAAACTTACTTGCACAAGAAACACGGAATCACATTACAGACCCAAATTCTCTTGAAAGTAACCAAGTGCTGCCAGAAGAGTATTGCAATAATTTTTATTCAACTTCTACTTTTGAATGGATTGAAAGCATTGAAATTGGTTCTTTGACAAATCAAACAGGTAACAATGGAGGTTATGTAGATTTCTCTGATGTTGTTTTTGATGTAACGGTAGGAGAGCCTGTAGCAGTGAACTTTCAAACTGGGTATCATGAAGGTGGAGATTATGACGAATACTGGAGCGTGTTCTGTGATTTAAATAGTGACTTTGATTTTGATGATGAAGGAGAATTGTTGTTTCGGAAAAAAGGTGCGCATTCAGTGTCTGGAGAATTAACCATTCCTTTTGGGACAATAGCTGGAGAAAAGAGATTCCGTGTAATGATGGCCTTTGGTTTTTTTACAGAAGGTTGTACACAGTTTTTCTATGGAGAAGCAGAAGATTATTCTTTTAGTGTAAAAAGTAATTCTAATTGTCAAGCATTAAAGGAAGATTGGAACTTGACAGATATCGGAGAAGAAAATTTGCCTAATTCTGCTTGTTTTGAATTCAACTCGATAACTCATTATTTAGAATCTTCGTCTGCTGGGCTAGGTGATTTTGAAGACGATTTGTTTTTTGTTCACAAAGAGTTGTGTGGCGTTGGAGTCGTTACGGCGAAAATTTTAGGAATAAATGAAGAAGATCCAAATGCCTATGCTGGCTTAATGATGAGAGACAATACTTCTGATAATTCAAAACATATAGCGATTGGATTTCATTCTACAGAAGGATATTTACTACAAACAAGGTTGCTTCAAAGTTATCCTACTTACCAGCACCCTGATAGACCGTTGGGTTATCCGTACTGGATTAGGATTGAACGAACGGAAGATACATTCAAAGCTTATAATTCGTTGGATGGAGAAAATTGGGAAATGACTCATGACGTAAATTTATTAAAAATGGGAGCTTGTATTGAAGTAGGGTTATTCGCCACGAGTTCATTAGATGAAGTTTATAATGAAAGCCAATTTCAGTTTGTATCAATAAAGGATGAAGCAGATTTATTGGTAGAGGTGTCTCCGGGATACAATTATATCGCTGTAGAGGAGGAGTTAGAAAATTTAGCGCTAAACGGATTGTCGAGCTCTGCAGAAATCTTTCATGTTGAGTACGAAAAATATACGGAAGATTTGTTTTTATATCCCAACCCGGCGACTGATTATTTAAAAATTAGTATAAATAATAGTGCAGATGATGATGCACGAATGTCAATTTATAATTCTTTAGGTATTAAAGTCTATTCAAAAGAATTAGAGTTGACTCATGATACGGATTTAACACTCAATTTAAAAGAGTTGGGTTTAAAAAACGGAAAATATTTTTTGACTTTGATCAGAAATAATAAAAGAATTCAAACTCAAGCTTTCGCAATAGAAGATAAAAAATAAACTAACCTCACAAATACATAACCTAAAGAGTATAGTAATGTTGTACCCAATTGATTCCGTCTTGTTCATTTATGAACAAGCGGAATTTTTTTATTTATGGTCAGCCTCAACAGAAAAATTGTTACATTGAGAAAACAAAATCAAAAGAAAAATCTACAATATGACACACGAAGAAAGATTTGAAAAATTAAACCTGACCTTGCCTACTGCTCCAAAACCTGTTGGTGTATACAAGCCTTATATCATTGTTGACAATATCGTCTATGTTTCTGGCCATAGTCCTGTGCTTGAAGATGGCGGACACATTATCGGCAGAGTAGGAAAAGACATGAAAGCAGAGGAAGCGAAAGAAGCTGCTCGTCAGACAGGTCTGGCTATTTTGTCCACCATAAAAACACATCTTGGTTCTTTAAATAAAATCAAAAGAGTAGTAAAGGTCTTGGGGATGGTAAACGCCGAACCAGAGTTTGGAGAACATCCTTTTGTGATAAATGGCTGTAGTGAATTGTTTGTAGAAGTTTTTGGACCTGATATGGGCGTAGGAGTGAGGAGTGCTGTAGGAATGGGATCTTTGCCACATGGAATTCCTGTTGAAATTGAAGCCCATTTTGAACTAGTTTAAAATAAATATCCAATGGAAAATCCTTGGTGGGAAATAGACAACATCGCTGAAATCGCAAGCCCTGCACTGCTCGTTTATCCGGATCATATTCAAGATAATATTGCGGAAATGATTCGAATGGTGGGCGACGCTGGAAGACTTCGGCCCCATGTGAAAACGCATAAGCTAGGAGAAGTAACTGCCTTGCAACTCAAAGCGGGAATTCGAAAATTTAAATGTGCTACTATTGCTGAAGCTGAAATGTTAGGGGAATCCAAAGCTCCAGATGTTTTGATTGCTTATCAAATGGTTGGGCCTAATCAAGTCCGTTTTGCAAATCTTGTTGAGCATTTTCAAGATACAAAATACGCTTCCTTGATTGATGACAAAAAAACAGCAAAAGAATTGTCTGACTTGTTTGTTAGTAGAAATATAATGACAGATGTTTTTCTTGACTTAAATAATGGCTGCAATAGAACGGGTATCCAGTATGCGGAAGGAGCTTTCGATTTGTACAAATATGCTGTAAGTTTGCCGGGTCTAAATGTTCGTGGCATACACGCTTATGATGGTCATGTGAGATCGGCAGCTTTAAAGCAGCGTAAAAGCGAGAGTAATGGCAGTTTTGTTGAAGTAGAGAAAATGGTTGCTGAGATTGAAAAGGAATGGAATGTATCTCCAGAGGTCGTGATGGGAGGTTCCCCAACGTTTGGTGTACATGCTTCTCGTGAAAAGGTAGATTGCAGCCCTGGGACTTGCTTGTTGTGGGATTGGGGATATGCAAGAGATTATCCGGAATTAAAATTTAAATTTGGAGCTGTTCTGATTAGTAGAATTATTTCGAAGCCAGCTAAAAATAGGATATGTCTTGATCTTGGACATAAGGCTGTAGCCGCAGACCAACCCTTACCACGTGTGCAGTTTTTGAATATTCCTAAAACCATTGTTTTGGGCCACAGTGAAGAACATTTGATACTTGAAGTGGAAGACAATTCGGATTATGAAATAGGCGATGTCTTTTATGGTATTCCATTTCATATTTGTCCAACGACAGCATTGCACCAAAGAGTTGGCGTAGTGAAAAACAAAGAGGTCAAAGAATATTGGAATGTAAATTCACGGAATCGAGTTCTTACTTTTTAAAAAAGAATCAATATGAAATCTGCTCCAACTTTTCCATTTATAATTGATGCTCATTTAGATTTGAGTATGAATGCAATGGAGTGGAATAGGGACTTGCGATTGCCCGTTCCAGAACTTCGTGCCAGAGAGAAAGGGATGACGGATAAACCTGACCGAGGAAATGCAACGGTGTCCTTCCCTGCTTTAAGAAAAGGAAATATAGGAATGGTTGTAGGAACATTGATTGCCAGATATGTGGATCAGGATAATCCGCTTCCAGGCTGGTTCTCACCTGAGCAAGCTTGGGGCCAAACACAAGGGCAATTGGCTTGGTACAAAACCATGGAAAAAGACGGCCATCTCAAACAAATTACCAATAAAGAAGATTTTAAATTACATCTCAAGAATTGGACAGAGGATAAAAGTGAAGATTTACCAATTGGATATGTTTTGAGTTTGGAAGGAGCAGATTCAATAGTTGATTTGTCTTATTTAGAAACGTCCTTTGGCAATGGCTTGCGTGCACTAGGACCTGCGCATTATGGCGTTGGAAGATATGCTTACGGGACAGATTCGGAAGGTGGCTTGGGCAATATGGGCAAAGACTTGCTTCAAGAGATGGATCGCTTAGGAATGATATTGGACGCGACTCATTTATGCGACATCAGTTTTTGGGAAGCCATGAAATTATATAAAGGACCAATTTGGGCATCCCACTCAAATTGTAGGGCTTTGGTGGACCATAATCGCCAATTTAATGATGATCAAATCAAAGAATTGGCCGATAGAGGAGCTGTAATTGGTGGAGCATTGGATGCATGGATGTTAAAGTCGAATTGGGAGCGAGGAAAAACTTTGCCTCAAACCGTTAACTTAAACCTAAATTTTTTGAT
>CALIAG010000267.1 GCA_938041325.1 uncultured Saprospiraceae bacterium
CAAAAGAGCCTCTTTTTGATCGTAGCAATATTGAATAGCTTGTAGAAATTCTCTTTTATTATCTGCAATTAAAACTTCTTTCCGATCTTTCGCATCAATCCCTTCCAAGCCAATAGATGTTGTGATGACCACTTTCCCTAAAGCCATGCCTTCCAATATTTTTGCACGCATTCCTGAACCGGAGAACAGTGGAACGATCATGACAGAATGTTCATTGATAAAGGCTTTTGCATCTGGAACTTCGCCATGAAAGACAACTCCCGCAATAGCGCTGTCTTTCAAATCCTGTGGTGTATTTCTGCCACCTACATGCAACTGCAATTCTGGAAATTGAAGAATCAAATCCGGCCACACCGTTTTCAGCATCCATTGTATTCCTTCATAATTGGGCATCCAATCCAAGGAACCGATAAAAGACAGGGACAATTTATTTTTATAACTCGAGTCTTCGGGTTTATACTCCTCTCCGTTGATACCAATCGGAACAACTCGCGCGCCCTTCGTTAAACCCAATTTTTTGAAAGCTTCTAAATCCCTGGAAGTTATCGATAACAATAAATCGTATTGGTTGATGAATTCCTTTTCAAAATTTTTCAACTTTTTACTCAAGTAAGAAAGGTACTTCCCTTTGATCCATGAAGGATCAATTTGTGCATTTCTTTCCCAGATTTCTGTTTCCACATTATGAGCTCGCATCACAATTTTTGCTTGGGAAAAAGTCCGAACGGTTGGAACATATGGCGCCAGATACAAGGTTTCTAACTGAATGATGTCAAACTGATTTTCCGTCAGAATTTCTTCCAATTTCAAATGATATTCTCGACTATCAAACCGTTGAATGTGGTAAGATTTTTTTGAAAACAAATTCGCAAAAGCGTCAACAGGATTGAGATCGGTATTTACTTCTACTGTATATATTTTTTTATAAAAATTAAAAGAGGAAGGAATGCTTTCAATTGAAATTGAATGCTTCGGCGTATTCATAGCCAGCAAGGTCACCTCACAGTTGGCTTTGTGAAATGCTTTGGCCAGATTCGTTATGGCAATAACTTCACCGTCATTAATCGGATAAGGAACCTTTTTAGTTAGTTGTAAAATCCTCATAAAATCTCTTCGGTATCTTCTGACCAAGGTGGAGAAACGATACATAGGAAAACCAGTTCGCCCGTTTCACTGCTGTTTTCGACAAATTGCTCCGCCTCACCAGGCACGACAAAAGTATCTCCTTTTTTAATTTCTTGAACCTTTCCATCAATACTAACGGTGCCTTTCCCTTCCAAAATGTAGTAGACTTCCTCTCCTTTTAAGGTATGCGGGAGGGATTTTGTACCTGGCGGAATGGAAGCATGTGCTAAGCTATATGGAAGGTCTAAATTATCATTTTTGGGATGAAGCAATTCTCTCAATCTCGTCTCATCACCCGCGATAAATTTAGGTACCTCTTCCAATGGTTTGTAAATCATATTCCAAAAGTAAGTAAGAAGTGGGCAAAAACAAAAAAAGCCCACCTCGTAAGAGATGAGCTTGTTATTTTGGGTGGAAGACGGGATTCGAACCCGCGACCCTCGGTACCACAAACCGATGCTCTAACCAGCTGAGCTACAACCACCAAATATTGAAAAGTATTCTTGATACTTCTTTGCTTTTAAACTGTTCAAATGAACACCTTGGTATTAAAGCGATGCAAATATAGAAAAGGTTCCCTAAATCTGCAAGTGAAGCGTATTTTATTCGAAAACTAGTAAAACTTATTTCTTTTCTAAAACATCTTCTTTCAAAGTAAATTCACGTTGAACAGGATTCAAAGGGATTTTAGCCATTTTCCCATCTTTATCTAAAAGAGTCAGTTTAACAATATTTTTTCCCATTGGAAGACCTTCAATATAATAAGGCTGCCATTTGTCAATCGTATGCGATTCGCCATTGATTTCTGCAAGTACTTTATAATCAGTACCAAGTGTAATATTTGAAAGGTAAAAGTCCAACATTATTTTATCTGTATTGGCTTTTCCTTCGTAAGTTCCTTTTGGTCTGCTGTAAAAAAGCATTGGGCCTTCCACTGGCTCTTTACTGGTAATGGCTTGTTTCTCGACATTGATCTTCATCGCCATATGAGCATCTGCGGACTTAATACTTTCATGGTAAGATCTAGAAAGAAAAGCCAATAAGTAATGTTTACCGTCAGCCATTTCGTGATCAAAATCCGATACGTATTTAGCTGCATAAGGCTTATTGTCTACGATCAAGTGAATGTGCTGACCTTTTCCAGAGTTCGCACAATTCTTTTGTGGAGCATCTGGAGTTTGAACACCTAATTCATAAGAGCCTTTGGCAACACCAAAACTAAATTTACCGTCTTTGTAATCCATTGATTCCATTTTCGCATCCGGATATGCTTGAGAAGGAGTAAAAGCGGTCAACTTGTATTTGGTTGCTGATTCAGTCATTGCTTCTGGCTTAGCTTCTGAAGCTTTCTGTTCTTTTGGGGCTGTATCCCCACAAGCAAAGCAAAAAAGTAGGCTACAAACAAATAGGATATTGATAAATCTCATATTAGGTGTTTAAAATTATTAGGAATTCGAATGGAGTATTTTTTAGTAAACATCAATTCTGGCTTAAAGTTAAAAAATATTGCTCTTTAGTTGGCCATTTTCCATTCTTCAATCCACAATGTCTGGAATAAAAACAAAAACGGGACGAAATCAAAGATCTCCTCCCGTTTAAACCCATAGTTAATTTATTCCTTTTACTCTTTTCCTGCTGTACCTTCCACAGGTTTAGGAAAATAAAAGAGTTCAGGCAACATCGAACCCGTTTTTACTTCAATTTCATCTATCAGTGCTACGGTCTTCGCCCATAATTTGTCCCCTTCTTCTCCCAGGGTTTCATTGGCTTTAGCCTCCATCGCTGCAAGATCTGCCGCATTTTTGGCCATATCCATCAAAACAACAGTATTGCCATTTGGTCCTATTACAGGGAGATAAACTCGATATTCAAATTCTACATTGTGCTTTGCATACAATTCTTTCCATTCTTTAGCTAAAGCAGAGATGGTAGAATGGGTGGTTTCTGCTCCAAATTTCATAGTAGTCCATTTTCTGTAATGCTTATCTTTTAAGCCTTTTCTCGACTGGTGAGTATAACCTAAATCACTTTGTAGCTCGTAAATTTCTTCTTTGGTTTCAACAATGTAAGGGGAACTTTCTGCCATTAGGGCTTTAAATTTATCTTCGCCCATTTTACGTTTGGCTTCCGTCCACATAGATTTATCGAGTTGGGCCATGTTGTCTATTGGTACGACCCAAACAAAGTTATAATCATTTTGGTAACCAGCCCACCAGCTTACATCGCTGACTGCATGTGATTTAAAGTCTTGAACAAATTTTTTGCTTACCTCCATATAAGCTTTGTAGTCCTTTGGTTTGACTTTTTCATGGTGTACCAAGATTAATTGATTGTCCGAGTCTTGAGCATAGCTTGATTGGACGGCGAAGGTTGATAGCAATAGGAAGATTGCTAATGCGATTGGCATTTTTTTCATAACACGAATTTTGAGGTTAAAAATAAAATCTTGTGTATTTACTTCGTTTGGTAGGAAAAAAGAAAGAATTCTTAATTCAATATCTATATGTGTGCAGGAAAGAAAAGGTTACTCGGATGGGCTGTTGTATTAAAGTTAAGAAAAAAATGAAAAATCTTAAATATTTTTGGTGCTAAGGTTTCATTTTTCGAAAAGGAGGTGTACATTTGCGACCGGAATAGTTGAAAACGGAAAATTATAGTGAAAAATGATTCACTTTTTCCAACCTTTTAAAATTCCTACGTATACCAATTTAACAGGAAGAGTGGCAGAGCTGGTTTAATGCACCGGTCTTGAAAACCGACGTACTTTAACGAGTACCGGGGGTTCGAATCCCTCCTCTTCCGCATAATTAAAAAAGACTACCTTTTATTAGGTGGTCTTTTTTTGTTATAGTGTTTTTTTTACCACGGATTCACCTTTAGGTTTGTAAAAAGGATTAATGTGGAAAGAAAGGTTGACCATGAATTCACCGAATTAAGATCGAACGATTGGTGAAGAAGTTGACCAGGATTTTTTTATCGAACAAAGGTGTTTTTTTTGATACACGATTGTTCGTTCTTTAATCAGTGAATTCGTCGTTATTTAAAAAGACGAATCTTTGTCGGGAAACAAAAACTAGCGAACTGAATCCGTGGTTTTTCTTCCCGCCTATTCCACCTTCCTACTTATTTCCAATTCTTTGATCTTACATCGAATAATCATCCACTTCTTCAGGCGATCTTCCTCGGCTTTTAACCGAGAAGGGATTCGAGTTAATTTTCGGTTCCATTTCAAAGTGGCTGCGGGTGGGTTATTTGAAGTATCTGTGGAGTCTGGTTTATAAAAATCAATGGCCTCTAATTCAGGAAAAAGCAATAATGCTTCTGCCTCTACTTCGGATTCTAGTTTTTTCTTACTTCTTAAATCTGAAATAATTAGCCTCAGAGAGTCCAATCGTTTGTCTTCAACAATTTTTTCTTGTTCTTTTTTCTGGAGCATATTCAAAACGATAGCTTCCGTTGTACCTTGAAGTTCATTTTGGTTTAAATCAGGTAATGCTACAAATTGCAAATTGGGGTTTTGAACTTTGTATCTGTCTCTTAGAATTTGATTGTAAATGGGAATTGAATCATCACTCATCTTGGCTAACATCGATACCTTTATATCCATTTGATCATTTTCCATATTCTTGGAAACATCAGCATACAAAACAGATTCAAAAGTTTCTTCTACGAATTTATGTATCGCTTTCTTTTCTCTGTTATCAGAAATAGATCCCCAAGTTGTCAACAAGCTCATACCGATCATAAAAATAGCCACCCCAAACATGACCATTCTCGTACGAGCATCCTCTCCTGAATCTTTGTGCGCTTTAAAAGGAAAGTTTAACGATCGAACGATCAAATAAGTAGCCAGCGCTACCAATGTCGCATTTAAGAAAAATAGAAAAAACGAATTCCAGGTAATATTCAAATAATTTAAATCACCTTCTACAAAACCAAATCTAAGCATATTGGCAATGCCAAAACCTGTCACACAAAGCGGTGGCATCAAGGCTGTTGCGATTGCAACACCCGGTATTGCATTTGATTTGTCTTTTCTTGAACTCGAAATAATACCAGCGAATCCTCCGACTAAGGCGACACTTGCATCAAGCATGTTGGGACTGGTTCTTCCAGAAATTTCGTTGGTAAATCCACCTCCGATTCCAATGATTCCTGTAAACAAGAAGTAAAGTGTACTGGTTACCAAAGCGATCACAATCGCAATCAATAAATGTTGAGAGGATACTTTAAGCGTGGTGCTGTCATTGATTCCGACAGAAAGGCCAATACCTAATATTGGAGACATCAATGGAGAAATAAGCATGGCTCCTATTATAACTGCTGGTGAGTTCAAATCCAATCCCAAGGAAGCGATCAATATCGAACACATTAAAAGCCAGGCATTTGCGCCTTTCATTTTTTTGTTGTTCTTAATATTAACGATAGTTCCTTCTTTGTCTAATCCATTTTTCAGGTCTATAAGATCATGAAAAAAAGTATAGGCACTTTCAATAAAAGCTCCAAAAGTCTGTCTGACTCCCTCACTAGGTTTTGTATTGTTAGGTTTCGGATGCTCTGCCATTGCTATTCTTTTAAAAGACCATCTTCCATTATCAACTTCCGATCACTCATATCGGCAAGCGTTTCATTATGTGTAACGATTACGAAAGTTTGCTGAAAATCATCTCTTAATTTAAAAAGCAACTCATGCAATTCTTTGGAAGAAGCTGTATCCAAATTTCCGGAAGGTTCATCTGCAAAGACAAAAGACGGTTTGTTCATCAAAGCTCTTGCTACCGCCACCCGCTGTTGCTCTCCGCCGGAAAGCTGGGTAGGCTTGTGTTCTATTCTTTCTGATAAGCCCAAATAATCTAAAAGTTCCTTGGCTCTCTTTTCAGCAACTGCTTCTGGTTGCTTTTGAATGTATGCTGGGATGCAAACGTTTTCTAAAGCTGTAAATTCTGGCAACAAATGGTGGAATTGAAAAACGAATCCTATATTGGAATTTCTGAAATTTGCGAGTTCTGTTTTGTTCAAACTTGCGATATCGATGTCGTTGATCCACACTTGTCCGGAGTCGGCCTTATCCAAAGTCCCCATTATATGAAGCAATGTAGATTTCCCAGCGCCAGATTTCCCTACAATCGAAACCACCTCACTATTCCCTATTTCCAGACTTACTCCCTTCAGGACTTGAAGATTACCGTAAGCCTTTTTTATTTCTTTTACTTGAATCATATAATTGGTGTAACCACGAATTTTAAATTAATGGCAAACGTGGCATTTTGACCAAAAATAAACATTCAATTATTAAAAAATAATTTTTGTAGCTAAATCTTTAACTACATCCGGTTAAGTTAGGTCTAATCCTTGCTGAAAAACGAAAGAGTAGACTGTTTATTGGATAATCACTTTTTTGAAAGAACGGAAATTCTCATTTTCTAGTTTAACGATGTAAATCCCTTTAGGAAAATGAGTAAGGTCTAAAGCAATGATTGGTTGTGTATTCTTGATTTGCTGAAGCAACTGTCCTTCAGAGTTGAAAATACTTATAGAACCATCGTTCAAAGTACTTTCTATCATAAATAATCCGAAATTTGGATTTGGAAACAATTCAAAAAAGGTTTCGTGCTTTTCCTTAATGCTAGTAGCATCCTCAAAAATCACTCTTGCAATCACGCGTTGACTTGAGCAAGTGAGGTCCTCATGAATAATTTGATTTTCAACAAAATAATTGGTTGGCCCCATTAGCAAAGGTGTTTCATATGTGTTTCCTTCAAAAATAGCTTCAGTACCAAAAGGTTCGTCGAACCAAACTGGATTTTCTCCTTCTACACTCAATGTTGCAGTGCCGCTTTCCGTCAAAGTATCATTACTAATATTTGTTGGAGAATCTGGGCTTGGTAATTCTTCGGCAATAATTTCTTCCGATGTAAAATCGTTGCAAAGTCCAGGAACGCGTACCCAGTATGCTCCACTTTCTCTAACGAAGATGGTCTGTGTATTTTCTCCTGTTGACCAAGCATAAGATTCCGCTTCAGAACTTGTCAATGTTAGTACTTCACCTTCACAAAAAGTAAGCGGGCCTTCTGCGAAAATTTCTGGAATCTCAATTGGATCAACAACTACACTTATAGGAACCGTTGTCGTTTTACAAGAGAGTGCATTTTCAACTTCAACACTATAATTTCCTTCTTCAGTAACAATTATTGTTCTTTCACTAGATCCATTTGACCATGCATAATTAATCCCTAAAGGAGCTGTCAATTCTACATAATCGCCAGTGCAAAATACAGTAGGACTATTTACAAGAATATTTCTCCCGGGATAAATGCAATCCCCTTCAATAACCCTTACCGTTTGATTGCCTTGTAAATCATAATAACTATCTTTTATTCCAGACGGCCATTTTACAATCAATGAATCAATTGAAGTCGCTTCGCCTAATCCAAAGTGCTGTATCAAAGAATGCATGACCCCATAGCTTTCACCAGAACGAACTTCTCTGACCTGCACGCCCCAATCTCCGTAAATGAACAATTTTGTTCCAATGCCGTCTGGATTACTTTCGACTCCTTTAAGCTCTATTTTGAAAAAACCAGCTTCTACCCCATCATTCAACATTAATTTATCTTTAGTTGCTGGGTTTGCAGAACCACTATAAAGATCCAACGAACCATCATTGTTCAAATCTCCAATTGCAAGTGTATTCATTTCAAAATCCTCAAATAACTCTTCAATTTTTTCAAATGTGCCATCCCCTAGATTCTGGAAATATTCAAATCCAGTATTGGAAGTAACCATCAAATCAACATAAGTATCATTGTTAAAATCCTTCATTACTGCTTGCAAAGGAAATATTGATAGATCTATATTGCTTGTTGCTGTTACATCGGTGTAGTGGCCAGTGCCATCATTCAATAGCAATTGGCTTGGACTATAATGATTCGCAACAAAGCAATCCAAATCGCCATCATTGTCAATGTCTTGAAATTCTGAGACCCAAGATTGAGCTCCTATTTTCAAACCAAATTCCGCAGCATTTTCGGTGTAATTGTTATTCCCATCATTGACCATCAAGCGATTGATCCTACGTGGATCTTCTTCTGTGGTATTTGGGACTGATATACATTTTGAAATGTAAAGATCAAGATCATCATCGTTGTCAAAATCGGTCCAGACTGAGGAATAGTTGCCGGAATTATCCGAGGCAGGAATAGTATTCGGATTTATAAAATAATTGTCAAAAATTAATTCACCCAATCCATTGTTCATCAATATTCGGTTGGTACCTGTATCGTTGCAAATAAATGCATCAATAAATCCATCATTATCTATATCTGAAAAATTGGCTCCTTGAGAAAAGAAAGTATCTGGAAAATGGACAAGATCAAAGTTTAGCTCATTGTTCATCAAGAGGTTTATCCCTTCGTTGTAACCTGAAATCAAAACATCTTTCCAACCATTTTTATCCACATCTGCAACGCAGACTTGCCATTGCTCTTCAGCACTCAGCGCACCAAAAGGCAATTCCATAAATTTTGCACCTGGTTTTTGCAACTCAAAAGTAAGGAACCTACCTGCATCCAAGCGGATTATATCATCCAGGCCATCATCATTGAGATCTGCAATCCCTATAGGAAATTCACTATTTAATCGTCGATTTTCAAGCAATTCAGATTGGTCAGAAAAGGAAGGTGGAACGACAATATTATTTACATCTGTTAAAGAAAACAGAATTAGGGCGAAAACGATATGAAGAATTTGCTGGATCATTAAAATTCAAACTTTTCTAAATTTAAGGATAATTCAACATTTTTCAAATTTCGGAACAAAAGGGTCTGTAAATCTAAATACAACTTTGTATAACCTCTTGCGAATAAGACCGTTTCAGAATTTGTCTTTGAATTGAAAATGGTACATTTTTATGGCTTAGATTAATAATTACCCTTTATGAATAAATTTTCCTTTCAAAAAATGTTGGGTTTAGGGCTCTGTGGAATGATTTTCTTCCTAGGATTTTTCCCTTCTTCAGAAAGCAATGCTGCTTTTCATGACGAAGTTGAGCTCAACTATTTTAAAGATCATGGTCTCCTTGATGTAATAGATTCGAGCCAATATTTCCCTACAAGCAGTTTGTGTGGCGGGTGCCACGGCCTTGATAATGAAGGATTTGCAATGGTTGACCGCAATGGAGAAGACATCAATCCTTACGATGATTGGAGAGCCACTATGATGGCTCAATCCGCCAAAGATCCTTTTTGGAGAGCGAAAGTTAGCCACGAAATTTTAGTAAATCCATCACACAGTTTAGAATTACAAGATAAATGTACCAGTTGCCATGCCCCGCTTGGACATTACACTGCAAAATATAAAGGTTTTGATCATTACACCATTGACGATATGTTGGTCGATACGATCGGTTTGGATGGTGTTTCTTGCGCGGCTTGTCATCAACAGGATAGCGTAATGCTCGGTCAATTGTTTTCTGGAGAAATTAACTTTGATACGAGTCGTGTCGTTTACGGACCTTACCCATTTCCATTTGCTCCTCCAATGCGCGATTTTGTTGGATTTGAACCTGTAATGAGTCTTCACATTAACGATGCTGGGACTTGTGCAGGCTGTCATACTTTAATTACAGAAACGGTGGATCTGAATGGTGATTTGACAGGCGACAAGTTTGTAGAACAAGCGACCTATCATGAATGGTTGAATTCTTCTTACAATACCCAAGATGTTTCTTGTCAGAAATGCCATATGCCTCAGATTGATGATACTGTTATTATTTCGGACAACTATATTTTCCTTGAAGGCCGCACTCCTTATGGTTTACATGAGATGGTTGGTGCGAATACTTTTATGCTGCAATTGATGAAAGAGAATAAGAGTCTGTTGGGTATTCAAGCCACTGATGCCAACTATGATTCTACCTTGCAAGCAACTTATGATATGCTGCAAAACCAGTCTATTGATTTGACATTAGATTTGGAAAATTTAGATATGGATACCGCTTACTTTAGTGTGCGGGTACGAAATAAGGCGGGGCATAAATTTCCGTCTGGCTATCCGAGTCGGCGTGCTTTTATTGAGTTTGTTGTGACTGAAGAAAATGGGGATACTTTATTTAGCTCAGGAGTTTTAGGTTCAGACTATGAAGTCTATGGACAAGATCCTCAAGCCGAACCTCATTTTCAAATGATCAATAATAAAGAGCAAGTACAAATTTATGAATTGGTAAATGGCGATGTGAATGGAAACTTTTCCACTGTATTAGAAAGGGGCTTTCAAGGTTTGAAAGACAATCGGCTCCCTCCTATTGGTTTTACAACGGATCACGAAGTTTATGATACCACAATGATCATCGGAAATGCATTAAATGATCCTGATTTTAACAAAGATGAAAATGGCGTTCAAGGAACCGGTGCTGACATCACTAGGTATCACGTTCCCTTAGATGGTTATGAAGGAGAAATAGATTTGAATGTTTCTTTTCATTATCAATCGCTTCCACCGAAATGGATGGAAGAAATGTTTAGCGAGAGTACAACTGAGATCAATTTTTTCAAAGCTTTATATGATGCAGCAGATCAGTCGACCGTTGTTGTTGCCAAAGATTCGATTCATAACATCTTGGTCAATTCGGTTGCTATTGAAGATATTGAAAATGGTCATTTCAAAATGTACCCAAATCCAACTTCGAATGGTGAAGTAATCTTCAATGCTGGAGAAACAGAAATTCTTGGAGTTTCTGTTTATTCACTGAATGGACAGTTGATAAATAAATTCAAAAAAGGAACAATCAATATTCAGTTACCGGATCAACCTGGAATTTATTTGGTAAAAGTATTGACCAATAATGGCTTGTTTACAGAAAAAATAAGTCGCTTATAAATTTATTTTTCGATTAAGATTAAAAGATTTTATTCTATTGAAACCTTTTGGTTCTCAATCTAAAAGCACCTTCTGAGATTTCTTCAAATTGGTCAATACGAATCGTTTTAGAAGAACTGTTTACCTTCGTGAAAAATACTTTTACAGTCTCTTTTTCATGATTTCGTTTGTATAATAACAATCTGATCATTTTATTTTTTGGAAACCGTCTGAACCAAAACCCCTTTGCGCTGAGTTTCCCTTTTACACAAACTCTATTTCCATCAAATAATGCAAAACATTTAAAATCACGAAATTCAGTCAATACATTAAATTCAACTCTATATTTATAAGGCATTGGTTTATCAATATTGTAAAAACCAAAACTTGAAATTTCAAAGCGATTGTATTGAACTGTATTGATTGGACAAGTCCAAATGGTATCAACTGGCACATTGATAAAATATCTTTTGGGTTTAGGTTTTCCAAGTCCAATACTCAGAGATTTTCCGCCAAACAATCGTTTCTCATATCCTTTGCTCTCTTCTTCTTTTTTCCATTCTTTGTACCTTTCCTTTGTTACTTCTTTCCTTTGGGTAACGATGGTGGGAATTGCATTTTTGCAAGTATCGATGCGAAGTGGGATGTTCGATTTTTCCCAAACAATTTCCTCTTCCGATTGTACTGCGGTATAAACTTTTTGATTGGCTCTTCCATCCGTTGAAATAAGGCTGATGTCCAATGTTTTACCTGGCATTATTTCGAGAGGTTGTTGATTGTAGAAACCATTAATTTCGATCATTCCATTAGAGATTAAAACTTCGTCTTTCGTTTCAGTGGCAACACCAGCGTATAACATTTCATCCTGGTCTAGTATTTCCCGAATCTCGAGTGTTATATCATCTCTGATCGTATCACCATTTTGAACAAAGGCCATTATAGGAATTTCAACCCTACTCCCATTTTGTGTTTCTAAAGTAGTAGCCATCAAGGGATTGATAGAAAAGGATTGGATATTATTTTGTGAAAAAATTGTCAGGGCAGAAAATAGTAGATTTACAAAAAGAACTATCTTCTTCATTTGATTTGTTTTGAATAGAAACTTCCTTTTACACATTTTCTATATTCAAAACGAAAATTTAACTTATTAAAAATAATTAGACTTCTAAACAATTAGAGAGTTAGACTTATAGACCTAGACAATTTGGCGAAAACATCATAAGTCTATTCGTCTAACAGTCTAACATCCTTCAATCGCTTCGACCAAAACAAAAAAGCCCTTGATCACAATTGACCAAGGGCTTTTAAGGTGTAAACTTTTTAGTTTACTGGATTATAATTCGCTGAGAATGAGTTGCATTTCCGGCTTGAACTTTCAAAAGGTAAATACCTTTTGCGTAATTTTTTGTGATTACTTCTGTTTGATAAGAATTATTAATAATCCCAAGAGAAGTATGTTCGATCAATTTTCCAAGCCCATCATATACTGAATATTCTACCTCTTCTGCATTCTCCATTGATAGGTTTACGAAGAATGATTCTACTGCAGGATTAGGATACACTTTGACTTCTCCTTTAAAAGTAGGATCCGTTACACTCACGCTTGGATCAATGGTAACCTCAACTGGAATTCTTGCACTTGCACATTCTTTACTCGGTAAACCAACTTCCCAATCATAAAAATAATAGTAACGTTGAACTCCTCCGCTGTTCCCATTTGATGTCTCTATCGAGATTACATCATCAACTGTATATGGATAAAATACTCCTGAACTGCTTCTTTGGAATCTTGGTGACTCTGTTCCTAAAACCAATAAATTTTGATTCTCGTTAGTCGTCAATTCATAACCTGTTCCTGGTTCTATTGTAAAGTTCAAGTCCAAACGACTTTCTCCAATTGGAACATCCGCAGTAACGGATTGTAATACCAAGCCACTTGCGTCTTTCAGCTCAATCGTACGTTCACCTGGAGTGTCTGTATAAACTTTAACTGAATTCAAACTTAAAATAGTAGAAACATCAAATATCATTGCACCATTGAAGGTTGGGCCGTTATAAAGATTCGACCCTACATGATTGAGCAATCCTGCATTGTACATTTCTCCTCCGTAAAGGTTTACATCAGCAACATAAAAAGTAGTATTCTCTGTTACATCCAATTCTATTTCGGTCCCAATTCCCAATAGCTGACCATCCATTTCCATGTCATACCAGTATGGTGTAACACCTGTAGCGATTAAAGAAACAGGTCCTGCTTCAGGAACAACAACATCTTGAGCAGTTGGTACCGAAGCATTTTCCAAGACTTGAACGGTATAACTCTCTGATGTAAAAGTGGCACAAGTACCTTGGATTGATACAGAATAATTACCTGGTTGATCTACTGTAATACTTTGCGTTGCTAATCCTCCTGTCCATGCATAAGAATCCGCTTCTGAAGAAGTTAATGTAACAGAGCCTCCTTCACAAAATTCTAATTCACCATCCACCATCACAGTAGGAGTTTCGTCTGGAGCTAGAGATATTGCAACAAAACCATAATTGTAACATCCCGCACCATCACTGGTTATTACGCTATAATTTCCTGGTTCGTCAACCATTAAAGAAGTTGAAGTATTTCCATTCGACCATAAAATCGTACTGGCATCTTCAATCGTAAGATTCACTGATTCTCCTCCACATAATATGGCATTCCCATCTAATTGAATTTCCATCGGAGTTGGTTCGCAATCTGATTCCTGAATATCCAATACCTGGTTTACAGCAACATCATCTAAAACAGAAATATTTCCTGAAGGCCATTTCACCACAACATGATCAATGGTAGTACTTTGACCCAAGCCAAAATGCTTCATATGTGCATTTGAAATTCCATAACTTTCTCCTGACCTAACTTCTCTTATTTGAATACCAAAATCGCCGTGAATTTCTATTCTCGCTCCTACCCCAAAGCTATTGCTTTCCGTTCCTTGAAGTCTTACTTGTAAATAGTTATTGTCATTTCCATCATTCATCCACAAAACATCAGGAGTATTACTGGGATTCGTATAAATGTTTGCGTAACCAGCATAAATGTCTAAGAATCCATCATTGTTTAAATCACCAATCGCATAGGATTCCATATCATTGTTATCAAAAACGTCTAGTTCTGTAAACGTTTTATCACCATTATTTCTAAACAAATGTTGCCGACTTCCTGAAACCAAAACATCTACAAATCCATCGTTGTCAAAATCTCTCATTACCCCTTGTATAGGAGTTCCTTGTACATCAAGTCCTGATCCAATTGAAATATCCGTAAAATTACCTCTCCCATCATTTTCCAATAATTGAGAAATGTGATCGTGATTGGTAATGAAGCAATCTAAATCACCATCATTGTCTACATCCTGAAAGTCTGCTGTCCAAGATTGCCATCCAATTCTTAAACCAGCTTCTTCTGCTTTTTCAGAATAATTATTATTGCCATCATTTTGAAATAGTTGATTAATTCTACGACCATCAGTAGGATCAGACACCCCTTGACGACATTTTGCAATGTACAAATCCACATCCCAATCATTGTCATAATCTGTCCAGATAGATCCGTAGTTACCTGATTTATCAGAAACTGGATTCGTGCTCATATCAATCATGCCGTCCGCATTCTCAAAAGTACCATCTCCCATATTGGAAAATATTTTACTTTCCGCATTATCATCGCAAATAAAGGCGTCTAACATTCCGTCATTGTTGATGTCTGCGAAATTGCCCGTTTGAGCAAAGAAACCTGACCCTGGAAGAGTAGTCAACGTATAATCTGTTCCGTCTTCATTCGCCAATGCTATTTTGGAAAAGTTATAATCCCCAGACATTAAATCATTGTAACCATTATTGTCAATATCTCCAACGGCCATCATCCATTGACTCTCCCCATCCATTGGAAAGAAGTCTACAACAGTCAAACTATCAGTCGAAGTTTGGTACACGATATTTAGATCACTTCCTTGACTTAATCTAACAATGTCATCTAATCCATCCGCATTCATATCTGCTACGCCAATCGCTACTCCACTAAAGTGCGGGCTATCAAACAAATCGTTTCTGTTTGTAAAGGATTGCGCATTAATTTGACTTAGAAAAGCGGTTAGAATTAATAATGTGTAAAAACTCCTGATCATATCTATTTCTTTTAATTAATTTGAAATGTAGGGACTTAAATAAATTTCGTCTGAAAAATCATCTTAAGTTACAGTTTATCTGCAAATTCTGGAATATCAATAAAAGTTATTGTAAGATTGCTTACCATTTTGACTAGTGAATACGTCTAAACAGAGACGAAAAGAAAATTTTACCTGAAAATATGAAGTTTAAGCTGTTGTTTTTATTCCTAATAATATCAAGTCAAGCTTGCAAAAATGACCAGACTCAGGCTCAGAAAATAGGCGTCAAAAACGTAAGGAGCATTCACTTTGATTGGAAAAACTCTTCTACCGATCCATTAAATCCGAATAATGCTGTTTATCTAGTGGTCAATGATATAGAATATCAAATTGGTTCAACCAAGACCTGCGAAAGAATTAATAAATCAGAGTTCGATGATTTTTCGATTCCTGCATCTGCGGTGGATGCTTGCGGAGGTTGGTGGGCAGGTTCCGGCAACTATTTTTTCATCAATCAAACAGAAGATGGGAAGTATTGGATTTATGAAGCTACTGCAAATGAAAAAATGCAGTCAAAGAATTTCGAATATGAAACTTTGCTTTCTATAAATCGCCAAGGAATTTGGAAACCCAAAACAGATTTGAATCGACTCCCTGGTGTTTATACGCTTAGAGGCCATGGTGAATCCTGGACAATGGTAATAGAATTAAAGGATCAGGTTTGGAATGTAGGTTTTGCTAAAATCGATGGTCTTTTGCCTTCACGGGACAAACTTCCTCAAGTTTACTTGGATAGTGATCCAATCTTATTGGAAAAATTTGACCTCAATCCATTTATGCTGATCTTTGACTCTGATTTGGGTAAAGGCTATTTTACAATCAGTGAAAAAAATGTGGAATGCACTTTTGTAGAGCAAAAAGGAAATGGAATTTCGCAATTAAAATTATTGAAGGAAAGGTAGATTGTTAGACTGTTAAACTGTTAAAGATAAGATGTATTCACCAAATTGTCTAGTGTCTAATTGTCTAGAAGTCTAACTATCTAGAAGTCTAACCATCTAGAAATCTACTTCTTCCCTTGTTGCTTCTTCCTCTTCGCCTTAGCTTTTGCCTTTTGTTTCTTTTGCTTATCGGTCTTTTCCCAAAATTTCAAGTTGATTGGTTTCTTTTTCTTTTTTACCAAAACATAACGCAAAGAAATCGCGGTATTGCTATCAAAACTTTTCTCTCCGCCCCAAACATTCACTTTGGGTCTATAGTCCCATGACAAGTTTAATCTTCCTATTGTCATTTCAGCTCCAGCTACGCCGGTGATACCGGTCGCTGTTAATCCAATTGAGTCAGCATCCTTGTACCAAGTCCGATGTGGTCCCGCACCAAGAAAAAAATTAAATCGTTTGCCGATGAAATTATTGTGTTTTTCTAATAAAAGCGTCAGAGAAGTTTGATCTGATTTGATTTGGTTTTGTAAAACCGCTTCTACTGTGACCTTTTTGGCTACACGTTGCTGAAGGGTTAACCCGATTTCGGTTCCAAAGCGAATTCCCATTGCAGTATTGTAAGTTTGTGCAAAAGTAAATTGGCTTAAAAAGCAAAGTATAAGTAATGGAAATAATTTAGTAGTGCTCATCCAGTTTTTCTTTAAATTTTGTAAAATTAGCCTTTATTCTAAATAATTTTGCATAAAGTCTATTGGATGGAAACTAAACGTGAGAAAAAATTAAAATAGTACCTCATTTTTAAAACATTAAAGATTCATTAAGAGTGTAAATGGTTTTTTAAATTATTATTAATGTTCTCAAGGTTTCATTAAGGTTTTCAAAAATAAAAGACAAGGCTAATTTTGGGAGGTTGCATTCAGAAAATTAAATACCTTTGCCGCGTGAAAAGATTGAGCTTATTATGGAGGTATATTAAATGGTTTTGGCAAGCTAAAACCAAGTATCAGATCCATTCTCCTTTTGTTTTTACTTTTATTAAAGACATTTTGGAGGATAAACGGACCTATTATGCCTTCAAATATATTGAAAAACTCAGAAAATTAGTTCTTTCAGACGCTCGAAAAGTCCAAGTTAATGATTTTGGTGCTGGCAGTTATATTGAAAAGCAAAAAGAACGGAAGGTCTCCGGAATTGCCAAAACCTCCCTAACTTCTCCGCTTTTTTGCCGAATGCTCTTCAAAATGGTCAATTCCTATCAATCCCGTAATATCTTGGAAATGGGAACCTCTCTTGGTATATCAACCCTATATCTTGCACATGCCGGCAAAAAAGGACAAGTAAACACGATGGAAGGTTGTCCAAATATTACCAATTTGGCGCAAGAGAACTTCGACAGGTTGGAAACCACAAATATTAAAGTAATAACTGGCGAATTTGACAAAACACTTCCTTCTTTTTTGGATAAAACAGAACCACTTGATTTTGTATTTATTGATGGAAATCACCGATACGAACCCACGATCCGGTATTATGAATGGTGTTTGAAAAAATCGCATGAAAATACCATATTCGTTTTTGATGATATTTATTGGTCTGATGAAATGGTTCAAGCTTGGGAGGCTATTAAGGAACATCCCTCTTCTCTTCTTACCATTGATCTTTTTTTCATGGGAATTGTTTTTCTACGAAAAGAACAAAAAATAAAAGAGCATTTCAAATTGGTGCCCGCTTCTTGGAAACCATGGGTCCTTGGCTTTTTAAGCAATTAAAAAAAGGATGTACATTATGTACACCCTTTCTATCCTACAAGGACAATTTAAATGAGAAAGCGAACTAAAGTAAAATCAGTTTTTGGTCCGGCCTTGTCTGCTCGTCAAACTAGCTGAGCAGTATTAAAATGGTTTTGAAATTCTGAATAACTATTTTTAGCAACTAAGTTTTTGGGAATTGTAAAAACGAAAGTACTTCCACCTCCCATATGCTGACCGTCGGATTCCACCCAAATGTTGCCATTGTGGTTGTCTACGATCTTTTTGCATAAAGCCAAGCCTACTCCCGAACCAGAAAACTGGCCAACTCCATGCAATCTTCTAAACAAATCGAATATGACTTTTTGGTTTTCTGGCGCTATGCCAATTCCGTTGTCTTTTACAGAAAAGAACCAATGGTCTAAATGTGATTTTATAGAAATATGTATTTCGGGTTGAGGAGCTGTACAATATTTAATAGCATTTTCAATCAGGTTTTGAAAAAGATGGCGGAGTTGTCGGGGGTCTGCACAAATGGTTGGCATTTCGTCGATTAAAATCACGGCATTTGCCTCTTCGATTTTATGACGCAAATAACAATTTACCTGTGTTAATAATTCTTCCAACTCCACCTTGCGAAATCGATTCGCATTTTGATCCATGCTTGTAAAAGCCATCACATCATCGATCATTTCTTGCATCCGATCTGCAGATTCAGAAAGAAAATGAATGCATTCTTTTCCTTCCGCTTCAAGCTGATTACTATATCGTTTTTCTAGAAGATGCGCATAACTTCTGATGATGCGCAGCGGTTCCCGTATTTCGTGTGAAGTCACCACACTTGCAATGTGATTCATGGGAATTTCTTCTTCTTGTAACTTTTCTTTTTTCAAAACCAATTCTTCTGCAAATTGACGGGTTGCCGTTTCTACTTTTTTGCGTTCAGTAACATCCCTCATAGAAAGGATCACTTTGCGACTAAGCTGTGGTTCACTTTCATTTTTACATAAACTTCCTCTTATTTCCATCCACAACATTGATCCATCTTTTTT
Source organism: uncultured Saprospiraceae bacterium (assembly GCA_938041325.1). Lineage (GTDB taxonomy): Bacteria > Bacteroidota > Bacteroidia > Chitinophagales > Saprospiraceae > CALIAG01. The sequence continues at coordinate 18,864 of CALIAG010000267.1, forward strand.
TAAGATTCTGAGTGTAGTGGTGAAAGAAGGATTCCAATTGAGTTGCTCTTGGTTTATTAGTTTTGAAAACTTAGAATGATCTTCTGGATGAATTAATTTTCGATCAAATAATTCAACAAGATCTTCTGGATTATATCCTAAAATTGAGATAACTGAAGGACTAACAAAAACACATTTTCGGGTCGGGATATCGTGAATCAATACCAGGTCATTGAGGTTATCTGAAAGCAAATTTCCTTTAATCGAAAAAGGAGAATCTTCAACGGGCGAATCAGTGAATTCCGTTTTTGCCAAGATGAATCCTACGATTGCAGAAAAATAACCTAGGAAAATAAATACCAGAACACGTACATCCCATTCTATCAAGATCATCAAAATGATCACTGGGATAAAAAGGCCGAAAAACAAGATGCGTTGGGTGTTATTCCTTTCCTCCTCAAGGAATTTTTGCAATAAAGAATTTAAAGAGAGCGATAAGCTTTTCATAGTAACAGTTTTTGGATTTTAACAAATAGGTACAAGGCTCCATTATGAGTTTAGGCATAGCAATAAAAGCTCAGCCAAAGGCATAAGAAATTGGAGGGGACAAAATTTTAATGGAGATCCGTTAGCACCTGACTATCGGAAAGATATGTTGATGGGAATACGCCGAATAGGCTTGAAGCATCCAAAGACTGGACAATTCAAAATTTGTTTTGTGAGGGGATCGGTAAGTTACAATGAACCTATTGCAAACTACCTGGGATTATACTTTTGAGTTTGCAATTACCTTGCCAAGCAAGGGGAATTATTGTTAAACTTTATGTGAAAAATTCGAAAATGTGGGTGTAAGGATAAGTTAGAAATAGAAAAGAATTTAATATTAGTCTAAAAACTAATTTGTTACATATTACAAATTAACAATATGTGATAAATTGAAAATTTATTCCATTTATTTTTTGAAACCACAAAAGAGAGATTTGATTCGTGTTAGATTGAGTTACCCTATGATGAGAAAAGCTCTATTCGGATTATAAAGATCATCAACCATAAAAGGAAGGGAGTCAAATTAATTCGAAAATTAAGATTGGCCTTTGAATCCGATGGTTTTTTTATTGAATAAGAAATCACTTTTATCCGTTTTGAGCGAGGTTACATCCTCCAAAGTAATTAAGTCGATTACGTCGGATTTACGCTTCGATTTAGACAGTCCTGCTAGGCGGAGATTGTGGTTTTTAACAACTTCAGTAATTACATTTCTCACGGTACGTGCATTACCAAAATATTTATCTCGGTATTCGAAAATAAAATTGAGGTAGACTTTAAGATGTTCTTCAGCATCAGGTGCAATGGTCAATTCCTGATCGTTTAACATTTGAAGAGCAATCTGAGCCAATTCATCTGGGTTGTAATCATCAAATTTCAACACTTTATCAAACCTTGAACTCAATCCTGGATTTGCCTTTAAGAAAGATTCCATATTATCAGGATAACCTGCCACAAAAACAAAGAAGGCTCCTCGGTCATCTTCCATTCTTTTCAATAGCGTTTGAATCGCTTCGCTACCAAAATCCCCGTGTGCTCCACCATGACTTTGTGTCAAAGCATAAGCTTCATCTATAAAGAGTACTCCACCGATTGCTTCATCTATTTTTCCAGCTGTTTTTATTGCTGTTTGCCCAACATATCCTGCAACTAAACCTTGTCGATCTGTTTCAACCATGTGGCCTCTTTCCAATACTCCAAGGGCTTTGTAAATCTTAGTTAGAATTCTCGCAACAGTCGTTTTTCCTGTTCCTGGATTTCCAATAAAGACACTATGCAAGAAGAAATTATTTAAAACATCCTTATTGCTTTCTCGATAATATCGAACGAGGTTCACCAACTCCGAAATTTGTTTTTTGGTGTTGGTCATTCCAATCATGGAATTCAACTCTGCTAATGCTTCTTCCAATAATTGATCATCAACAGGAATGTGCGGAAGTGGTTTTTTACTAGATACTTCTATTTTCGCTACATCCTCATACTTCACCACCATAATCTCTTCCTTGTTGAGAGATTGTGGATTTTCATTGTCCATCACTCTTAATGCCAAATTGATTTTTCCTTGTTCAATAACATCATAAACAAAACGGGCATTTCCAAAGGAACGGTCCCTATTTCTAAATGCATCGACAATTATTTCATCGACTTTATTATTCGCTTCTGGAGTCAATTCTACAGCTTTCTCCTCACAAGCATATTTTGCAATCTTCGACAATTCTTGAGGCAAGTAATCTGTAAATTCAAAATACAATTTGAACCTTGATTTTAGTCCTGGATTAGAATCTAAGAAATGGTTCATTTCTTTTGGATAGCCTGCTACAATTACTGCCAGGTCTCCTACTCCATTTGACATTTCTTTCACTAATATCTCAATGACTTCTCGGCCGAAATCTTTGCTATCATCATTGGATCTTGCCAAAGCATAAGCTTCATCAATAAACAAAACACCTCCTCTCGCTTTCTCAATCGCTTCTTTAACTTTAGGTGCGGTCTGTCCAATGTATTCTCCGACAAGATCTACTCGATCTACTTCATGGACATGCCCTTTGCTAAGTAGGCCCATTTTTTTATAAAGCAAACCCATCATACCTGCAACTGTGGTTTTACCAGTTCCCGGGTTTCCAATAAATACGGAATGAACGTTTATTTCCTCTTTTTCCTCAAATCCTTTGTCTTTTCTCAGTTGTAAAAACTGGATATAAGTTGCATGATCTCTAACTCTTTGTTTGATATCCGTCAAGCCGATTAAGGCATCCATTTTTTCCATTACATCCTCGAAGGTCTGATGTGGATCGTTTTCAGGACTCAATATTACTGGTCCGGATTGGTCTGGAAGCATTACCGGAGCAATGCCTTCATCAAATACTTCACCGACTTTGAAAGGGATGACAGCAAGAAGGTTGTCCATGAATACCAGCTCTGCGGTATAACTGTCCATTCTCCAGGAACCTTTCACGTTTGATCCCCAACCTGCTGTTATTTTGATGAGTTCATCTTTCTTTTCTACGCGCTGCAACCTAACGACTTGCCCTTTTAGTTCTCGAGCATTATTGTAGAATTTCGTAAATAGCTCGCATTGCCAGCTCTTGATGTTGTGTACATTTTTGAGAATAATCTCAACATAGATGTATCGTGTTTCTTCACAGGAAAACTCCTTGAAATAAGAGCGATCATCTTCACTTACATCATCATAAGGTCCTTCGTAAAGCTTGAGTGATTGGACTTCAAGGTAAGGGTTGGTGCCATCGGATTCTAATTTTCCAGCATCTTCAACGTAAAAGTATTTTGTGGCTACTTTTTCTCCTTCTACCCATGCTTCCCAGTAGTAAGTGCCTTTTTTCCAAAATTGACCTTCATTTTTATTTCCCCAGCCTTCTCGGATAAATACAACATTATCATATTTGGATACTTTGCGCTTTTCGAAAGATAAGCTGCAAATCTCTTCCCTTCCCTTTTTTAGTTTAAAACACTTGAGTGTAACATTGATTTCCCAATCCTCTTCATCATACAGTTTGTTATAAAATGACAATTCGGTGTAGACATAGGTTGTCTCAAACCGATCAAATACCTGCCGATATTTTTTCTTATTGTCAGCTAACCATTCAGTTGACGCGTATACTTTGAGTTCTCTGAACTTAAAGCTTTTAGATTCTGGATGTTTAAAACTCTCTGCCATAGATAATGAGCGTGTTTCAAAACTCTTGATTGTTATGTAGAAATTCCTTTATTACAACGAATTACTACTTTTCAACATACTTATAAGTAAACATATCATTTTTCTGGTCATCAAACAACTGTTGTAGCTGCAAAACTCAGATAAAAAAGGCCACAGGATCAAACTTTTAATTGACCTTAGTCGAAATAGAGAAATATCTCCCTAAAATAAGCATAAACTCAATCTTATTTGAGGGGATAAACATTTTCCTTATCTTGCCCGAATTGCTTAAAAAATCTGCGTTTTTCACCTAAACCAATGGGCCAAGTCAATCTAAATATTCCTGTTTTAGTCCAAAACTCTACTATCGATGAAAAAGATCAGTATGTAATTGAGTCTTTGTTTCTAAGACATCCCATTGCATTTAGTCGACGATTCGATGAAGCCATAAACCTTTACAAAAAAGAAGTTCGCCATTATTTCAGAGGATTTACCCTTGATAAAGCCAATTTGGATGAATTCCTTTGGTTCAAATTCAGCCCGAATATCAAGTTCAAACAGATCCCAGTCTCTATTTCTCTTGGAAAGCAATTTATCCAGGGCAAATTCGATACAGCCTATTTCGAATTAAAAGATAAGATCTTTGTGTGCTTACCGGCTTTTGACCATTATTTCTTTATGTTGGGGAAAGAGGAAAAGGTGGACTTAAAAGTAAAAACGACTGAAGTTATTCAGAAACTTTTTCGAGCAATGAGGCAAGAAGCTGGCGACAGCATAGACCCTGAACGGTTTTATGCGCTCAAAGGATCTTTTGTCACCACCGTTAGTTTGAATGTTTCCATTAGAGAAGGCTCTTTTAAATTTGATGAAGAACAATTTCCTGGAATTTTTAGCACTGTCTCTGAAGCGGAGAACTTTGATGGGATGGAAGAAATTGAAAAAGTCGCTTATGATTTCAACAGCCTTTTTCCTTCCGAATTAAAATCCGCTTATTATAGAGAAGGCTTGATCGAGAACCTTTATAATATTGTTTATAAAAAAGAAAATACACCGGTTGTTCTAATCGGTCCTGATGGGATTGGTAAAAATACGGTTATCCATGAGATCGTTCGCCGCTTCAATGAAAAGCACAAAGACAATGAAAGTGGTTATCTCGAAAACATTTGGCACATAGACCCTACCCGTATTATTGCTGGAATGAGTTATATCGGTTGGTGGCAACGTAGGTTTGAGGCAATCTTAACTTACATTCGAGAGCGACATAAATATTTTCCAAAAGCAGTTGCTAAATCAGATAAAATACTATTTGACAATCCTATTGCTCTTTTGCGTATCGGGAAATCTTCTCAAAATTCTTTGACCCTAAATGATGTGTTGCGTCCTTATCTTGAAAAAAGGTTGATACAAGTCATCTTGGTTTCTACCCCCGAACAATGGAAAGTGGTACAGGAAAAAGACCGTAGGTTCTCAGACCTTTTCCAGGTTATCAGAATGAAGGAACCGGACAAAGCCACTTCTGTAAAGATGGTTTTGAGACAAAGGAAATCTTTAGAAACCAAGTATGGTTCTGAATTCAGCATTCAAGCTATAGATCAACTTTTCACGATTCATAGAAATTATTTGAAGCGACAATCACTCCCAGGTAGTGTGATGCGCATGATGAATCAACTGGCGGTCAAATACCGTTTTCAAATTATTGATGCTCCTGAAGTAAGAGAAGAATTTGAGTCTTCCAGTGGATTGAATGAAAAAATATTTGACAGTACGCTTCAGTTTGAAGAAAATGAAGTTTTTGATGCTATAAATAGTGAGTTGATCGGTCAAACAGATGCCGTTCATGCTTTGACCAATTTGATTCATATTGTTAAGTCTAAACTCAATAATCAGAGTAAGCCATTGGGTACCTTCTTATTTATTGGTCCGACGGGTGTCGGAAAAACGCAAGCGGCTAAAGTCCTTTGCAAATATCTATTGGGTTCTGAAGGTCCATTGATGCGTTTTGACATGAACGAGTACATCGATGAATTTGCTATTCAACGATTAATTGGAGATTACAATAATCCTGAAGGTCAATTGACTGGAAAGGTTCGATATCAACCTTTTGGCGTAATTCTTTTAGATGAAATAGAGAAAGCACATCGCAAAGTTCACGACTTGCTCTTACAAGTATTGGACGATGGTCGCCTCACCGATAGCCT
>CALIAG010000268.1 GCA_938041325.1 uncultured Saprospiraceae bacterium
GTCAGTCTTTTCTTTTTCAGAAAAAATATAAATTTCCTTACGGGAAATAAGTTTATAAAAAAACTCTCTTATTTATGGTTGGCTCAAAATGCAGTATTGGCCCTTTCTGTTTTCGCAAGAAATATCCACTATATCGAGTACTTTGGTTTGGCGTATAAAAGAATAGGAGTGATTGTTTTCCTACTTATGGTTTTATCTGGCTTATTTAGCGTGTATTACAAAATTGCTTTCAAGAAGAATTTCCGTTTTTTAATCAATAAAAACGTCTGGTCGGTTTTTGTCATTTTATTTATCGCTTCGTTTATCAACTGGGATATTTTGATTTCGAAATACAATATCCATTCAGAAACGCACAGTCACTTGGATGTTCAATTTTTAAGTAAAAAGATGACTGACAAAAATCTGTATCTTTTATTTGAAAACAAAGATTTGATCCTTGCCAAAAGGAATCAATCTCACGGTTATCAAGACCAAAGATTTGTTGAAAACATTGAAAAAACCCGGGATCGCTTCCTCAAAGAACAAGAACAATATTCATGGTTATCTTGGAATTATGCTGATTATAAAAATAAGCAAGCATTTTCTTCAATGGAATCAAATTAGCCCTTTTCACTTTCTTTAAACCATATTAGAAAAAAATGCACTTGCTGGAGGTTTCTCCTGATTTCCAGCAAGTTTTCCTATTATCTGTAGCCAAGTATGCTTTAGAAACAAGTCTCAAGGCGAGTGCAAGGTTCTTTTTCCTTTATTTTTTATATTTTAGACTTTAGTTTGTAATTTTTCCCCGATTAAAAGATCTGAATGGACGAAAATAAGGCAATCCTTTTAGAGGCTGAGGCCTTCGCAAGCAACTATATTATAGAACAAGTTTCTAAATCTTATGCGTATCATGATATCCAGCATACGCGTAATGTCGTTGCTTCTTGCCTAGCAATAGCCGAGCACTATGATCTTACGCCAAAAGAGCTTGAATTATTACAAATTGCGGCTTGGTTCCATGACACGGGTTATGATAAAGGGCCTGTAGATCATGAAGAAAGATCAGCGCAATACGCAAAAGAGTTTTTGACCAAATATTCTTACCACCCAGACGATATAGCCATTATTCGAGATTGTATTATGGCCACAAAAATGCCACAAAATCCCAATTCACTTTTAGAACAAATTCTATCTGATGCAGACATGAATCACTTAGGAAAAAGTTCGTATTGGGACCGATGTGGAAGACTCCGACAAGAATTGGCAATGACCCAAAACTTAAATATGTCGGAACAGGAATGGATGGATTTTGAAATTAATTTTATCAAAGCTCATTCTTATTTTACACCTGTTGCTGAAAAATTTTATGGCAAGCAAAAATTAAAACATTGCCGCCAACTTGAAAAACAAAAATCCCGTTTGAACCCCAAAGAAGTATTGACTGTGGACGAAATGACGAAAACTACCAAGAAAGAAAAATCGAAGAATAAGAAAAGTAAGAAAAACAAGCAAGAAAAGAAACCCAGCTTAGGCAGAGGTGTAGAGACGATGTACAGGACTACTTATCGTACCCATGTCAACTTGAGTTCAATTGCAGATAACAAGGCCAATATTATGCTAAGTATCAATGCAATTATCGTTTCAATTACTTTGTCAACTTTAATTCCTCAGCTAAATGATAATCCCAAATTGATCATACCAACCTTGATGCTCCTTGGTGTTTGTCTCGGTTCAATTATCTTTGCAACCCTTTCTACCCGACCAAAGATCACGGAAGGTGTTTTCACCCGGCAAGATATACAGGACAAGAAATCCAATCTTTTATTCTTTGGAAATTTCTACAACATGGAACTGAAAGATTTTGAATGGGGAATGAATGAAATGATTAAAGACAGTGACTTCCTTTACAGCACGATGACTAGAGATTTGTATTTTCTAGGAGTAGTATTGGCTAAGAAGTATAAGTTCTTACGAATCTGCTACAGTATTTTCATGTACGGTCTAATTGCAACAGTGATTGTTTTTGCGATAGTATTTTTAAAATAAAAATCGAACTTCCGAACAATTTCCCTTCTCTAACCGTTTTATATGACGGAGTAAAACTATTTTAATTTTTTCGATTTAAAACAAATTCCCAGCAGATTGGCCGAACAGGAATGAGTGTGAATCTTTTCAAAATCTTTGGAAAACAAATTATAATAGCTCCGTCCAACTGCCAATATTGTCAAGCTATTTTTATTTAGACAAGGTTTAAATACATTGTCTAGAGTGAATAAAATTATCAACTTGGCTATTCTTTGAATATCTTAAGAGTTTAAAATAATAAATCAATAGAAATATGTTGTCTAAACAAATGGAAAAGGCATTGAATGAACAAATTGCCTTAGAAGCATACGCCTCTTTTCTTTATTTGTCCATGGCTTCCTGGTGTGAGTTGGAAGGATTGGAAGGATGTGCAAAATTCATGCATCGACAATCGGCTGAAGAGCGGGACCACATGCTACGTATTTTCAATTATGTAAATGAAAGAGACAGCCATGCATTGACACCACAAATCAAACAGCCTCCTCTTAAATTTAAATCTGCTGTTACCTTATTTGAGCAAGTGTATAAGCACGAGCAAAAAGTAACTGCTTCAATAAACAAGATTGTTGGTCTTTGTTATAAAACTGATGATTTCACAACCCTACATTTCCTACAATGGTATGTTGAAGAGCAAAGAGAAGAAGAAGCTTTAATGCGTTCTATTCTTGATAGAATCAATATCATAGGAGAAGGACCTCAGAGTTTATACTATATCGACCAAGAAATTGAAAAAATCAATGCTGCAGAAGAAGCTGCTGAAGCTGCAGGAGAAGAAGCTGCTTAAATTTTAATTGATTCCTTAAATTTTGTTTTGCCATTAATGCTATTTCTAATATGATCTGAAATAGTCTGGTTTTCTTTTGAGTCAGGTATAGGCCAATGCCATTTCCTTTGCTTTTTAGGTCAAAAAACCTGATCTTTTGATAGAAGTTGATTAAAACAACTTCATATACGTACTAACACAAAACAAAATGGAGGAACAAATACTTGATTACTTTGGCGAGTTTGAACAACAGTACCAAGGTTCTAAGAAAATAATTACTGTCAAATATTTCTTTTACGAATCTCAAGCTCGGGTCTATGCTGCAAAGCTCAATGAATCCGATATCCCTTGTTTTATTTCAAATGCGAATTCTATCACTGCTTTTCCATTAGGCGGCGGCGGCATTGGCCTGCATGTCATTGAAAGCAACTCGACAAAAGCCCTGCAGCTCATCAAAGAAATGGATGAAGCCAATAAACAAAATATCGAAGAAGATTTTAGTGAAGCGGATAAAGAAGATATCGAATATCAAAAGTCTCTTCATGAGAAAAAAACGAATTACAAACCTCTCCTTTTAGCTGTCCTCGTTATTATTATCCTTGTATTGGTTAGGTCTTTCTTGATTGTAACTGGAATCGTCAATTGGGATTTCATATAAAAAAATGTCCACTCAAGAGAACTTATCAGGAGAATAAGATTCTGAGTGGACTGCCCTATAGAAAATAACAACAAAACAGAAAGACTTATATTTTTTTCGGGACGATTGCCCCTCATTATTTTAGACTTATCGTATTATAAAAAGTAACATTTGTACATGCTGTCAAATTTACTTTCCGATTTCAAATCTCGTGATAACATCACACTTTTTCTAACTTTCCTTTATTTCTTAAAAAGTCTTTTGCTTTTAAGTTAATAGTCAAATCTTTTCAGGAGATTTCTTCCTATGCGACCAACATACTGGCTCGCCAAAAACATATTCTATTTCAGAAAAAAAACATTACACAAAGCTCTTATAATCAAAGACTTAAATATAAATATGTTGTCTAACCACGATTAGCTAAAAAATTGTCCCTATTCTAAGCTTTAAATTATGGCAATTTCCTTGGTGTTTTTGTAAATAGTTCAAACAATAAAATTACTTTGTGTTCTTGAATTCAAATTATCGGTTTGATTTTCAAATGTTGTTGTACAATTTTGTTAAATTGCAATCCAATTGTATAATATAAAAGAGGAACTTTAATCGGAATTCAATTCGAATTTTGTTTGCGGACTTCGGAGAGCAGAAAAGGATTTCAAGCCCATTTTAAGAAAATGATAAGAAACATTATCATTTTTTATAATTTCATTAACTATTGGTTGACAACAATTGTAAAAAAGGAGGCGTTTTATAAATGGAAAGATTCGTCTTTCCCAAAACGAAACAATCTATTGGAAAACCAAAACAAGTCGCATGAAATTAAAATGCTACCGCATTCCGCAATTACAACTCCGTCTAATTTTTCTCGAATATTTCTATTAGCAATTATTTGATTGTTCATTTTTCCCAAGTGTCTACCCTATAGAAAATCTTATTGAAAATAAGATGCTGATGCATCCTTATGCTTTAACTTTTTGCAAGGTTGCTACTGTTTTCCATGAAAGCTTGTGGCCATTAAACACAATTTACCGAACATGAAAATACCCACGAACAATATTTTTAGGTTAATACATTCTATGACCGCTTCTGAAAAGCGGTATTTCAAAAGACACTATGCTTCTGAAAAAAATCTAACTACTGATCTTTTCGACTTCATCAACGGAATGTCTGAATACCAAGAAGATTTGGTAAAGAAGCACTTCGTTTCTTCAAAGCTTTCGAAAAATCTTAAAGTTTATAAAGTCCAACTCACTGATCTCCTACTAAAAAGTTTGGTTTCTTATCACAATAAAAGCAGTATACGAAGTAAAATCAGAATGGGTTTGGAAGAAGTTGAATTGCTCCTTGATAAGCAATTGCATGTCTTTGCACTCAATAAACTAAAAAAAGTAAAAGCACTTTGTCTTAAATATGAGGAACTGGAGTACATCTTCTCCATTCTTTATTTTGAGATCTTCTTAGATTCATTTTTTAACGTTGATCTTAACCCTTCAGAAAATTCTATCATTGAAGAATTGGAAGGTTATACCCATACTTTGAAACGAATCTACGAGCTCAAAAAAATAAACTTCTCCTTACACGATAAAAACAACAACGAACTTACTTCATCATTAACCACCAATGAAGAAAACCTTTACAAATCCTTTCTTAAAAATCAATTGGCCCAAGAGACTCCAGCTGTTACGCTAAGTGAACAATATTACAGGAACAGTTCTTTGGCTATCATCAACAAGCTTGTTTTCAATGATTCAGATACTGAATTTGAGTTCAAAAAGAAAAACATTAAGCTTTTTGAAGACAACCCTCATTTCATTGAGAATAATGCAGGTTTTTATTTCGCCGCTATTTTCAACTTCCTTATTTGTTTGCGCAGATTAGAACAAGAAGAGGAATTAAAAAAATGGTTGGACACAATTAAAGCATTGACGGATAAATATCCTTTCTTAAAAAGGAATCTTATTTTCGTCTACTATCTTGAGACAAAGGACAACTTCAATAAAAAGAATTATCATTATCTTATTGATGAACTTGAACCAGAAATTACAAAGCATATAAAGAAATTCAATCAAGCTGAGGAACACCTCACTGCACTCATATTTCTTTATCTAGCACTGACGTATTTGGTACTTAAGAATTACCAAAAGGTTCATTATTATTTAAGACGTCTTTCAGCCGTTTCTAAATCTTTAGGTGAAAATTACAGCCAGGTATTCGAAACGCTAGAGTTGGTGAGTAATTATGAATCAAAAGACGCTCAAGTCATTCAAAACCTTCTTGTCTCTATTAAACGCAAAATAAAAAGCAATAAAAAGGTCAGCCCATTCTTTACACAAGTCATTCAGCTTTTCACAAACCTTGAAAAAGCAGACAGCTCCAAAAAACCTGTATTAGCAGAAGAGTTCCTCCAAAAAGCAGCAGAATATGAAGATGACGGCGTTTACAAGCTTCTCAACGAGTTTATTCTAAATGATTGGCTACTTGCCATTCAAAAAGAAATCTCTTACAGTGAGCAGATGCAAGGCGCAGTACTAAAAAAATAAAATCTTTATTGCAAAACGTTACTTTCCCAAAACAGTATAGTCATAATAGTATTAATATGATCTTTTCTTAGGTCCTCCAAAGCGACTAAACACACGATCTTATAACATACTATTTTACAGAGAACTAACATTCAATATTTACTAACTGAATTATTGCATAGTGACATCGCTATGCATTCCATGCACATTTTTGTATTAAACACTGTAACTGTTATGAGTAGAATAATTAATCCTTTTTTGTTGTCAACTTTATTTTTTGATGTAGATGTAGAAGTCAAAATTTAGATTTTATAGACTTTGACTTAGCATCCATTATGAAACACTAACTAACGTATTCAAAGACATTTTCCCTAGTAGGTCTTTAACTCAAAACCGTTTTTACCGCTTAATTTTAGGTAATAAAGCCATAACACAAAATTCTAAATTAGTGAGAGAGTAGGATGAGATATTCCTATATAGTCTTGAAAGTTCTTTTGATTTAGACCTTAGGAATAAGGTCATTCTCTGTCCTGAGAAAAGTCAAAGGTTCCTTTCAAGGCTATTTTTTTTTGAAAATTGAACTAAAAACAAAAAATCACAAGTATTTCGAAAGGAAATATAACACTTGATCTACAAAGTCTCGATACGGTGAGCCATTCTTTGTATTGCATCAATTATATTATCTAAAGCAGGTGGGTAATCAATGTATTTTACTTTGCTCCGATCTTTCCCAAAAATCGAAATAGTAATGACCTTCTTTTTAGTACCATACGCAACTGCAAGTCGCAAAGGAACGGGTCTCGGCTTCTCCTGTTTCCGCTCCTGACACCAACTCGATTCACAATCATAAATTCGTTCAAACTCGAAAAAATTCTTTGATTGGATAAACTCCGCAAACAGTTCTAATTCTTCCCGAGGAATATTCTTTTTAGTAACGATGAGGCCTTGATGTTGGCTTTTAAATTCTTTAATCAATCTTCCATCGCTTTTGATTTGAATATAATCCCGTAGGACCGGATCTATTCCTCCATAAAAGCCTCCTCCTATCAATTCGATACTAATGTATTCTTCTTTAACTTCGGGAAGGGATTGACCTTTCTTCCTCTTGTTTTTCTTTTTCTTCTTTTTGGATTTTGATGCAAACCATCCTCTTCGCTCTTTCTTAGGTTTTATTCTTTCTACAATGACATCAGGCAATTCATTCGCTGGTTTTATAAATGGAGCATCTTTACTTTCAACCTTTATAAAATGATACTGGAACGTTCCCTTGCTATTCGCTTGCTTGAATTCCAATACCAGCGTTTTATTATTTATTTCAGCAACTTCAAATTTCTTGATGTTTTTAAAACTGTAGAATAATTCAGAACCGTTCAGGGACCAATTACCTCGGGTCATTTTCCCATTGAGGTATTGCTCATAACGATAGTCATATCTAAAGTGTAGATAATAGTCGTAATACGATTCTGCCTTATGAATGATTGTATTGGATTCCAATTCTACGGCGTAGGTGTATCGCCATTTGGTTTCGATTAGTTTGCGTTCATCAACTTCAGGATACAAGCTTCCCCAACCCAGAGAGTCTCTCTGCGCATCAAGCTGAATTATAGCGAAAATTGCCATAATAAAGAAAAGCGGTATGTGTTTTTTCCTCATGTTGAATCTACTATAACTTACAGCAAAATAAATGCCTGAATAGACAATCCGACAGCTAGGTTTAAAATAAAAAGGAAAAATGACAAAAAAGAAGGCAAATATTAAATTTAAAGACCATTTAGGGAATAAAATGGAGTTTTAATGGTGCTTAAGCTTTCTGATCGTCCAATAAAAAAACCTGGCTTCACCATTAGGTACAGCCAGGTTTTTAAGGACAAATTATTGAATAAAGGTCCAGAAATCGAATTAAAACCTCAAACCAATAGTCAATAAAAGCCGATGTATTTTCGAATCAATATCTACACTTTGTTGTGCGCTCTCATCAACCAAACGATAAGGAGAATATTCTTCAGACGCCAATTTCAATTTGTAAGCAAAATCAGCATAAAAGCCTTTTGTCCGCCAACCTAATCCCGTACTAATTGCTGTGCTTGATAAGTTTAAATTGGATGCATAAGGATTGCCATTTATACCAAGACCTGCTCGAACTCTAAAAGCGTTGATGGCGTATTCTCCTCCAACCCGAACATTCACTGTTGAAGAAAGGCCATCCTCTAATTCACCGTTGAGTTCATTTTGATATTGTCTTGTTCCTGCATCATTTGCATTTCTTGTCAAATTAAAAGATGCATTTCCATAATCCAAATATTCTACCTCTGCGGATATAAAACCACTCTTTCCAACGATATACCCAAAGCTTCCTAAAACTCTCCATGGAGTACTAAATCGGTATTCAAAATTACCATCTGGAGAAGATTCAGGAATGCGCTCTTCCAAGCCTGTAAAGCCATCAGTATAACTGTATTCCATGAAGGTCGAAAAATCGTCTGTAAAACTATAGACTGTTGGTGAATGAAAGGCTAGTCCTATTCTTACAGCTTGAGTAGCTCGGTAAATTAATCCCGCTTTTATATTCACCCCTACTCCAGAAGTAACCAACCTTTCTTCAAAAGTAAAGTCATTAAAAACAGGAATGTCGCCATCTCTGCTTTCACCCGTATCCACCTCTCTATACGTCTTAGTTTCTGAATAAGAAACAATCGGAACACCTACACTAATTCCTAGCATTATTTTCTCATCGTAGTTGGTTCCCCAACCAAAAAGCAATTCACTTGTTGCTCCTGAACTTGTAATGACCTGATCTTTGAAAACCGGTGGATTATCCAAAAAATCAGATTCCCATCTAGGTACAGGTTCCGAAGTCAAATCAATGATTGCTCCAGTCGTTGCGGCAAGACCTGCCTCGAATTGATCCAGTTGACCAAAAAGCAAAGGTTCTCCTGTCTCATCTGTTGCCAATTCTAAAAATCTATCTGTATAAGAACCGGTTGAGGTTCCCTCATAAAAAACTTTTCTGCTGAAATTATTTATGCGATTTACACCGATGGCTACATTAGAAGTCTTCCATTTCGGAGCATAAGGAACGTTGGACAAAACCACACCAACATTATTGAAGTTAAAGTTACTTCTTGAATCATTGGTGCTACTGTTCCCCGCTTCATTTGTCAAGGTTGCATCTGATTGATTGACATAGAAAGTCGGTGTAAAAGTCAATTCTGATTTTCTGTACATGGCCAATCCCGCAGGATTGGTACTCAATACCGTAAAGTCTGCTCCAAGTGCTCCTATTGCTCCACCTACCCCGACCGTCCGGGCTGTACCTCCCACATCAATCACAGAATAACGCAAGGCATCGGCCATGGTCTGTGCAGAAGCAAAGTGAAATGAGCAGAGAAAAAATAAGCTCAATTTTATTGTTTTTAGCATTGTTATATTTTTAATTCAAAGGGTGGACATTATTAAAAAGGCTCTACTACTTTAATGAGTCTATTTCATTAAAGTTCGAAAAATACGGAATTCCTTAAAATTAAGTAGTGAATTTAAGATGAGAATATTTCATATAAAAAGGGTGGACATTTTTAGACGTCCACCCTTTTCATGATCCGTTTAAAACGGTGTATTAATTTCTACGGCCTCTTGAAGAACCTGTGCTTTTTGATCCGCTGCTTCTTGAAGAACCACTACTTCTAGTGCTGCTTCCTGAGCTTCTTGTTGAAGATCTGTTGCTTTTGTAGCTACTTCCTGAGCTTCTACTGCTTCTTGAAGAACCGCTATTATAACTTCTTGTCTTAGGAGCTGAAGATCTAGTGTTGTTATAACTTCTATTGCTTCTTGTGCTCTTATTGTTGTTATAAGTTCTTGGTGAAGAAGATCTTGTTGTTGATCTTGTTGTACTTTTTCTAGTCGTTGATCTACTTGGACGAGTGTAAGCTTTTCCACTATCCGTTGATCTTGTTGAACTACTACGAGTAGCTGCAGAACGAGTCGTTCTTGTACCTCTTGCAGAACTTTGAGTTGCAGTATTTCCAGAGTTATTCTGTCTTGGTGCTACTCGAGTTCTTGCAGAATTGTTACTGCTATTTCCTGCGCTACCGTTTCTTGGTCCAGTATAAGTTCCGTTATTAGAACTGTTTACGTTATTAACGTTGTTTACATTATTTACTCTATTGTTATTCAACCCAGTTCTGGTATAGCTACTTGGTGTATTCCAAGAAGGAGGACAGTAATAAGCACTGCTTGCGTTGAAGGCATTTCCTCCAAAAGCTCCATATCCACCATATCCAACGTTATTGAACCCGTTGTTGTAAGGATTGTTCCAAGAGTTGTATCTGTTGTTACGGTTCCAGCCATTATTCCATCTGTTATATCTATTATAACGGTTGAAGTTATTAACTCTTCTGTATCTGTTGTAAGATGAATAGTTATCAAACACATAGATACTAGTACCTGGTGTTGAATAATTGTCATAGTAGTATGCATCTACATATGCAGGAGAATAATAGTCGAATCCAGAATAAGTTCTGTTGAAACGTCTTATTCTTGAAGTATAGTTATAACCGTAACTGTTGTCAAAGTTATTGTAAGAATCGTAATCAGCATTGTCATAATCAGACGTTGCATCAGAGTCATCATAATCTTCATATGAATCAGAAGCGTAATCTGCATCATCATAATCTTGATCATCGTAGTCAGATGAACTTGTATATTCAGTTTCAGTTTCAGAATCAGTATCTGGATTGTAATACAAATCGTCGTACTGAGCGAAAAGGGAAGCAGTTGATCCCAAAAGAACGAAAGCTGCTAAAAAAATGGATAATTTATACTTTTTCATAAAATGATGGTTTGAAATGTAATTATGTGACTCTCTTACAAGTTACAAGTGTAATTTATTACTTTTAGGGCTTACTTTTAGTTAATAATCTATTAAAGTTGAATGAAATACTGTTTTAATTTGTTAAAACCTCAAAAAAGCATTCAATATTAAGACGAGAAGGTCTGTTTTACGTCACGGAATCAAAATAATAATAATTTGTTAAAATTTTATGTTTCCGTGTAAATACATGATTTTCCTATCAAGAAACCATCCAAACTCAGTTAATGTCTAAAGAAATAACGAATAGAAGCGAAGATTATTCGGCCTGGTATACAGATATTGTAAAAAAGGCTGGATTAGCCGACCATTCTGCTGTGAGAGGCTGCATGGTCATTAAGCCGTACGGCTTTGGTATTTGGGAAAAAATCCGTGATCAATTGGACTTCATGTTCAAAGAAACGGGACACGTGAACGCATATTTTCCACTTTTCATACCTAAAAGCTTTTTGAGCAAAGAAGCAGAGCACGTAGAAGGCTTTGCTAAGGAATGTGCTGTTGTCACTCATCATCGCTTGATGAATGATCCTAATGGCAATGGTGTAGTAGTAGATCCCACCTCAAAACTAGAGGAAGAGTTAATCGTTCGACCTACTTCAGAGACCATAATTTGGAATACATATAAAGATTGGATTTCCTCATATCGGGATCTCCCATTACTTATTAACCAGTGGGCCAATGTGGTGAGATGGGAAATGCGGACGAGATTGTTCTTGCGTACTGCCGAATTTCTATGGCAAGAAGGCCACACTGCACATGCGACTAAAGACGAAGCAGTAAGTGAGACAAGACTAATTCTTGATCTATATGCTGAATTCGCTGAAGAATACATGGCGATGCCTGTTATTAAAGGAGTGAAAACGCCAAATGAAAGATTTGCGGGAGCAATTGATACTTATACTATAGAAGCATTGATGCAAGATGGCAAAGCACTGCAAGCGGGTACTTCTCATTTCTTAGGTCAAAATTTTGCGAAAGCATTCAATGTTACTTTTTTGGATGAAAACCAAAAGAGAGACTTTGTATGGGCAACCTCTTGGGGCGTTTCGACGCGTTTGATGGGTGGACTTATTATGACACATTCTGATGACAGCGGATTTGTTGTTCCTCCAAAACTGGCTTCTTTGCATGTTATCATTATTCCAATTCCAAAACCTGACGAAGCCATTGATGAAGTTGCTTTAAAAATCATAGCTGCTTTAAAAGCAAAAGGAATCATTGCTAAATATGATACTGATCGCAAGAAACGTCCAGGATTTAAATTTGCGGAATATGAGTTGAAAGGAATTCCTGTAAGATTGGGAATTGGAAAAAGAGATTTAGAAAAGAATCAGATCGAAGTTGCAAGAAGAGATACAAAAGAAAAATACAGTCAAGCAATTGACGGTATTGAAGATCATATCGAACAACTACTGGTTGATATTCAAGATAATCTTTTCAATAGAGCAAAGAAGTTCAGAGACGACCGTATTTCAAAAGCGGATACGATAGAAGAGTTTAAGGAGATTTTGGATACCAAAGCTGGCTTTGTATTGGCCCATTGGGATGGTACAACAGAATCGGAGGTAAAGATCAAAGAGTTGACGAAAGCGACCATCCGTTGCATTCCTATTGACAATGAACAAGAAGATGGGAAATGTATTTTGACTGGTAAGCCTTCGACGCAACGTGTTTTGTTTGCGCGCTCTTATTAGCAATCAGATATTTTAAACATAAACGAAAGGCTAAGTTTTTATTTTCAATAGAAGCTTAGCCTTTTTTCATATACTCCTTTTCCTTCTTTTAGACTGACAATGGTTTGATTTCTTTTTCATCATTAAAAAATAATACAAAAAGAATACAAACTACAAAAGCCAATGCTGCAGGAATCAACCAAATAGTAAACCATTCGTGTCCGACTATTTCGCCACTTGCGATTTTCGTTTCGTAAGCCTGCGCAACTTTTCCAGCCAAAAGCGTCCCCACAAACATTCCAACACCATAAGTTACTAAGGTGATAAATCCCTGTGCATTGGAGCGGATAGATTCTGGTGCTTTTTTATCCACATAGATCTGGCCCGTGACAAAAAAGAAATCATAGCAAATACCATGAATAATAATTCCTGCATAAAAAAGGAAAACCAGTTCTTCATTATTCCCGTACGCGAATAGCAAGTAGCGGATCACCCAAGCCATCATTCCGACTAACATCATTTTTTTTACGCCAAGTCTTTTAAAGAAAAATGGCATCAACAAAAGAAAAAGAACTTCTGAAGCTTGTCCCAAAATCATTTTGCTTGCTGCGTATTCCATTCCAGATTCATTGAAATACAAATTCGCAAAAGAAAAATAGAAGGATAAAGGAATTGAAATCAAAAAAGAAGAGACAATTAAGATTGCAAACGAAGGGTCTTTCATTAGTTTAAATGAATTAAGACCAAGTAATTCTATAATGGAGGTTTTTTGTCCTTTAGATTTCGGAGGGGTGTAAGGTAATGTGAATGCAAACAAGCCCAAAAGAACAGAAGCCACTGAAGCGATTAGAAAAGGAACCTTAGTGGGTTCTATTTTCATAAACCCAATTAATAAACCTGCAAATATCCAACCTGTAGTACCTAAAACTCTAATTATGGGGAATTCCTTTTCTGGATTCTTCATTTGGTAGAATGCTACAGCGTTCACTAAGGCGAGTGTAGGCATGTAACACAAGGCATGTAGCAATAAAATCCAATACAAAGATGCAGGATCGGTTTGCAATGATGTCCAATAAATAAATATTCCGCCTAACAAATGCATAAAACCCAACACCTTTTCTGCACCGAAAAACTTATCAGCAATCATACCAACAAACAAAGGTGAAATAATCGCAGCAAGAGCCATTGTACTATAAGCTTCTCCAATAGCAGAACCATTAAAACCAATTTCATTTAAGTAGGTTCCCATTGTTACATACCAAGAACCCCAAATAAAGAATTGGAGAAACATCATTATTGATAATTGGACTTGAATAGAGGTTTTCATCTTACTCCTGTTTGTTCATCTATAAAAAGTAAAAATGTTATAGCAAAATAACATTTACATTCTGAATTTCGGCTTGCACAAAGGACAATTTACCATGATTGTTAATAATTGATACCCCTTCAAAAGCAATTGACCGTGACAATTACTTTTTCATTCCGTTTTACAAATGTCTTTATTCGAAATTCTGTTGATAAAAAACAACTTAATGATCATTTCAGGTTCCCTTTTTGTTATCGACAAAAACGCTGTAGAATTACAAGATAAATTTTAGAAGTTTCCGAGAAGATTCTGTCATTAAAAAGTTGTTTCCGTAAAGAGAAAAGTTCAATTCTACTTTAATTTTTTTTTCGAAAAAAAGTTCTGCAGAACATTCCAACGAAAACTTAACTTTGACAAAAAAATGTGTTTTTTTTCAAGAAAAGACAGATTTTTGGTTTTTTTTATTTTTTTCTTGAAAAAAAAAATCATAAAAAAAAGTGTGCATTTTACAACTGCTTTTATTTGTATAAATAAGTTTTTATTTCCGCAAAAAGAGTTTAGAAAAAGCGTAAGTACTTTTTTTGTCCAGTTCCGTTTAGGTATTAAAAAATGGAGTAATTATTTAAAAGGAAATGGTTGTAAAATTGCATAGAAAAAAGTGTAAAAAAAACGAAAAGCACTTCTCCTTTTTCTCGCAAATTCAGTTGTCTTTTTACATCTGGTTTTTATTCTTTATTACTGTTGGTTTAAAAAACACAAACCGGTAGTTTCAAATTCTCATTCGATGCAATTCCCCGAGTAAAACTTCTTTTTTTTGTAAAAATAACTTGTCAAATATTTAATTCTTTTTCCAATGCAAACTGTTGCAAATTCAATTCGATTTTCTATTCCAATTTCAAAAAACTAAGCAAGTAAAAGTCAATTCTTGGTTGTCATTTTTTTAAATAAAAAATTGTCGAAAAAAAAAGAATAAAACAGTACTTAAAACGCTGTATAAAAAGTGAAACAAAAGTGGTTTCATTTTTGAATAAAGAATAAAAAGGAAAATAAAACGACGAAGTAAATTTTCTTTTTTTGTTGTTGAAAACATCTTATATTTTTTACTTTTCCGTTAATAAAAAAATTACAACTTGACAATGATTTTAAAAGTAATTGTACTTTTATTTCTTTTTTTGTAAAAGTTACTTTTATTTTGCATTAGGAAATATTTTAATAACAACTTTTATTTAGTTTTTTATTTAAAATAAAACCAAAAAGAAAAAAGCAAAGTTGTTAAATCACATGAAACATTTTCAAAAAAAGTTTTGAAAAATAATCAGACAAAATTACAAGAACACTAGAAACATTTTTACGTGATTTTGTCTAAAAGAAATGCTTGAAACGCTTTTTCAAAAGAGTAAAACTTTTAAAACTAAAAGTTATCATCAAATTGAAAAATACTTCTTCCCTAATTTACTAAGCAATTTACTTCATCAATCCTAAAATTGCGTTTTCACTTTAATTATTGCTGTACTGCTTATTGTTCATAAGAACAATGAATTTAGTTGAATACACAATGGACATTGTAGAGTGGAAAAGAATAGATATACAATAAACTTAAGGGGAAAGCAGTTAAGCTGAACGTTGGTTCGTTGTACTTTTGCAAAAAAATGAATTCAACGGACTAAACAAAAGGTTGAATAAGAACAAAATCTAAATTTAAACGTAATTAAGAAGTTCAATATTAATAGAGTAAAAAAATGAGGCCTTTTCACTCTATATTTATAACCGCCTCACGTAGATTTATCTACAACATAATTTGAAATCTAAATTTTTAAAAAATGGCATTAAAGAAGAAGGCATCTGCTAAAAAAGCAACAGCCAAAAAGGCATCTGCTAAAAAAGCAACAGCTAAAAAAGCAACTAAGCGTAAGCCAGCTGCTAAGAAAGCAACAGCTAAAAAAACGACTACTCGTAAAACTGCTGCTAAAAAAGCAACTACGCGCAAGCCAGCTGCTAAGAAAGCAACAGCTAAAAAAACGACTACTCGTAAAACTGCTGCTAAAAAAGCAACTACGCGTCGCAAGCCTGCTGCTAAAAAAGCAACAGCTAAAAAAACGACCACTCGTAAAACTGCTGCTAAAAAAGCAACTACGCGCAAGCCAGCTGCTAAGAAAGCAACAG
>CALIAG010000269.1 GCA_938041325.1 uncultured Saprospiraceae bacterium
ATTAGGTCAGCATCTCCATCTTTATCAAAGTCATTCCAAATGGCATCGGTAACCATCCCAAGGTCTTTTAAAGATCCAGCGATTTTAGCACTCACATCGGTAAATTTTCCATTATTGTTTTCCAAAATTAGACTAGAAGTAGGATATCCATATTTGTTGGGAATTTGTCGACCACCTACAAAAAGGTCAAGATCACCATCACCATCATAATCTCCAGCTGAAACCTTCGAACCACTGATCCGAATTTGCGGCAAAGCATTTGATTTTGAAAAATTTCCTTTTCCATCATTGGTATACAATCTGTCCTGGAATTTTGTAGAACCTTCAACGAATTCATTGCCACCACTCACTACGTATAAGTCCAAATCTTTATCGCCATCCGCATCAAAAAACAAAGCGCCAAGATCTTCGTGGCCTTTATCAGCTGACCAAGGATTAGAAGAAGATTTGCTGAATTTTGCTCCAGAAGATTGTAGAAATAAAGCTCCACTTCCTTCAGCGGCGCCTCCGACAAAAAAGTCTTCTAAGCCATCTCCGTTTACATCACCCGTTGCCAAACACGGACCTAAATGAGACATTCTATGAGGCAGAAGAATTTCTTCTTTAAAATCATCATAGCTATTTTCTTGGTGAGTAAAGTCAACATTGCTTTTGGAGCTAATATCTGTAAAAAGTTTCTCTTGAATTTCCATAGAAGCATTTTGAGCCAGGGCTTTGGATGCAGAAATTTCAATGACTTGATTAGCTGCAACGTCTTTCAGAATTTGAGTTTTCCCATTTAAAAAAGAAATTTCGACTTTGTCAATTGTTGAATTTTCACCAATTCCAAAATGAAGAATGGATTGGGAAGTAGACATATAGCCACGAACTGGAGAAAGCTCTTGTGTCTGAACCATCCCATCGGAATAGACTTTTACTTTTGTTCCAATAGTAGCACTTGGGTTTTTATCTTTAATTTTAAACTGAAGGTAATTGTTGATTTGATTATCGGAAGCTTTGTTGATGTAAAGACTTGCTTCTTCATTGATATTATTCATGATCAAATCCATATCACCATCATTGTCAAAGTCAGCATATGCAGCACCGTTGGACCATGACTTTTTCTCAAAGCCCCAATCTTTTATTTTTTTTGTAAAAGTAAGGTCTCCGTTATTTTTATAAACGTAGTTATTTAATTTTTCACTAGGTGCGGATCTGGAGACTTCTACAAGATCCAGTGCTTTTCCTTCTGCTCTCCGTTGAATGGCCAATTCCTTGGTGCGTCTATGGAAGTCATTGTTTCTCATATCTCTTAACAATCCATTTGTCACAATCAGATCTTTCCAACCATCATTGTCAAAATCAACAAATAATGGTGACCAGCTCCAATCCGTATTTGATATTCCAGAAAGCTGTGCTACTTCGCTGAATGTACCATTTCCATTATTCATTTGAAGCGCATTGAACATATATTGGTAATGGTATCCATTGGTACTCAAAGAATAAAACTTCTCTGGATTCATCCCACTCATGTTTGTTTTTAATCTGCGATTGTCTTCTGCGACCATATCCGCAGAGTAGATGTCCATCCAGCCATCATTATTGAAATCCGCTATATCTACTCCCATGCTAAAGTAGGAAATGTGTTTTATCGCATCATGGATGATATTGGTAAAAGTTCCATCTTTATTGTTTTGAAAATAATAGTCAGGTTCGTCATAATCAGAGGCTACATAAATATCCAACCAACCGTCATTGTTAATATCACTAACAGTTGTACTTAAGCTGAAAGAGTAATTTTTTACACCTGTTTGTTCTGTAACATCGGTGAAGCTATTATTTCCATTGTTTTTGTACAAACGATCTGTATATCCGTAATTTATTTTACCTTTTAATGCTTTTTTACTTTGGGCATTGGTCGGAGGTTGGTGTGCAATATAAAGATCAACATGACCATCTTTGTCGTAATCAAAAAAATTGGCTTGTACAGCATAGCCCATATCAGCTATTCCATATTTATCTGCACTTTCTGTAAACGTTAAATCCCCGTTATTTATGTAAAGTAGATTCTTACGTAGGTTTTTATCGTCATGGAGAAAACGGCAAACATAGATATCAGTCCAGCCATCATTGTTGACATCCGCAACACTAACACCAGTTGACCAACCAACAGATTGATCAATTCTTGCTTTTGTACTTATATTCTCAAATTTAAGATCACCTTTGTTCAAATAGAGTTGATCGGAGACCATATTTCCTGCAAAATAAATATCCTCTAAACCATCATTATTGATATCTACAACTGCGAGGCCTGCTCCTTCATACATTTCTTCAAAACGAAAATAATTGATGTCTTGAGTTTCAGCGATGCTGTTTTGGAACTTTATCCCAGTTTTTGAGCTATTGGCTAGTTCAAACATTTTAATATCCTTGTCAGGATTAATCTGAAATGCTTTGGAAGAAGAATTTGAATTTTGGTTACAGGACAAAGAACAAATACTTGCCAATACCAAAATCAGGACTAATTTCTTTAACTCTCTCATGTTATAAGTTTCTGGTTTGAAATCGGAAAAAGAGCTATACGGAGGTTGGGAGGATGGATCGATTGATAGCTGCTTCAAATTTAATAAAAACTAATGATAAAAGAAAGGGCAGAAGACGATGTGAAAAATGTGCTTTAAAGGTAAACAATTGTTCGAAAAAGATAATGTGTCAAAGTTTTTGAAAAGAGAGCTGAGTAATTATCGGTTTTTAATAGCTAAGTAGAGCTTTTCAGGATTCGTCTGGATACAAGTTGACCAAAGCTTCTTCATTCGGTTCACAAACCCCACGCTCCGTTATCAAACCAGTCACCAATCTGGCTGGCGTCACATCAAAAGCATAATTGGCAGCGGGGCTACCTTGAGGAGTCAGCCACACTTTAGTAATCTCATTTCCACTCAGACCTTGAATAAATTGCACTTCATCAGCAGAACGTTGTTCTATCGGAATTTCTTTAACCCCATCACGCAAGTTCCAATCAATGGTAGAAGAGGGGAGGGCGACATAAAAAGGAACGTCATTGTCCTTGGCAGCAAGTGCTTTTAAATAGGTGCCGATTTTGTTGGCAACGTCACCAGTACGTGTTGTACGATCCGTACCTACGATGACCATGTCCACTAGGCCATGTTGCATAAGATGTCC
The DNA here is from genome assembly GCA_938041325.1 of uncultured Saprospiraceae bacterium. GTDB lineage: Bacteria > Bacteroidota > Bacteroidia > Chitinophagales > Saprospiraceae > CALIAG01. Next base: position 3,163 of record CALIAG010000269.1, read on the forward strand.
ACCGGTATTGTCAACGATGACGGTGTGTGGAACTCCATGTTTTTTTAATTCCCAAGCAGTTATTCTAGCGCCTTGATTTCGAGGCCGGGTTTCATCCACCCAAACATGAACTTTAATGCCTTTGTCATGTGCTTGATAAATCGGAGAAGTAGCTGTTCCGTAATCGACGCAAGCCAACCAACCAGCGTTACAATGCGTCAAAATATTGATGGTTTCTCCTTCTTTCTTTTTGCTAATTTCTTCGATGAGTTGCAGGCCATGGACACCTATTAATCTGCAACGTTCCACACTGTCATCACAAATCTGTTGAGCAGATTCTAATGCAGCTTTGGTTTTTAGAACCGGATCATTTATATCTTTTAGAATTTGCTTTTGCTGGCCAATGGCCCATCCTAGGTTGACTGCAGTGGGGCGGGTTTGCATCAATTTTGCATAACATTTTTGCAGATATTCTTCTGGATCATTTTGCGCTTCTGCTTCTAGGCAAGCTAGATAAACTCCATAAGCAGCAGCGGCACCAATCAAAGGAGCTCCACGAAGGTGCATGTCTTTAATTGCTGTCGCCATCTCTTCACAGCTGCTGATGTCCTCAATAATAAATCGGTGAGGTAGAAATCGCTGATCCAATATTTGAACAACCTTATGGTCATCTGTCTTTAACCAAATAGTGCGAAAATGTTGGCCATCAATTTTCATATAGGAATTTTAATCTTTATCCAAATCTGGTTTGTCCATGAAATTCATATTAAACCCAATTGTCTTTGCTGGTTCGTCATCATCAAAGTCTTCCCAGTTGGTTACTTCTTTGACAAATTCTTCTAAATGACGAAGTAGAAAAGGAGGTTTGATTTCTTCCGGTCTATAAATCGCTATTTGCTTCGGAGGTCTTGGTTCTCCATATCCTTCTATGAAAGGATAGTTGATAAGAACTATTATTTTTCCGTTGAAAAGCTGTTGGTAAATCAAAGATCCCTTGTGCTTAATGAGGTGGCGTTTTACATCATTGCCTAAGTCTTCAAAAATTCCACTTTTCACTTGTCCTAATTCAAGAAGAATCGCCGACATATTTTCAACAGTTTCTTTGAGTTCTATCTCTGCTGTGAGTCCCGTTTCTTTAACCATTTCCTCTAGTTGAGCTATGATAAAGTCTTTTAAGGAATCTTTCCAGGTCTGTCTATATGCACGGGTATTTAGCAAGACTTCTTGGTATTGGGTAACTTTTCTTTTTAAGTTGGTCAAATCTTCCATTGATATCGATTTTTAATTTTTCGCTTAAGTTCTTGATCTTAATTATTCATAAGTATGCAATAATTATGAATAGGAACTTAAAGGTAAAAAAAAATAGAACTTTAGCGTCTTCGATAAAAGTTATTAAAGAATAAATGTCTTATTGGATAACATAATAGCACAATTAACTTTCCATACAATTTTGTACGTTTATGAAAGAACTTTGTTTTCTTTTGCTAATTTTGAAAAGCCCACCAAACAAGTGAAGTTTCAATCATAAATTCAAATTTACTATTTAGAAATAACTCAATATTTTATAACGATGAAAGTATTAATGGTTTGTTTAGGGAATATATGCCGGTCGCCGCTGGCAGAAGGAATCCTGAAGGAAAAGGTGAAAGAACGAGGATTGGATTGGCAAGTAGATTCCGCGGGTACGGGATCTTGGCATGTTGGAGAACTTCCTGATCCGCGATCTATGGAAACGGCTTTATCAAATGGGATTGATATTTCTGATCAAAGAGCTCGGCAATTCAAAAAGGAAGACTTAGATCTATTCGATTTGATTTATGTAATGGACAGCAGCAATTACAGAGACGTAGTCAACATGGCGAATGATTTGCAAAAGTCTAAAGTAGAATTGATCATGAATGTTTCGAATCCTGGAATGAATCAAGCGGTGCCAGATCCTTATTATAATGATGGCTTCGGCAGAGTATATGAAATGTTGGATTTGGCGTGTGAAAAGGTTTTGGAAAAATATTTATGATGCTCCGTTAAAATTAACATGACCAACAATAAATAAACTTGATCTTGGTTTTTATTGAGTCTGCCCGTTATATTTTTTTACAAAATAAAATAATATACAAAATGGTCAGACCTATTTTTTTTCTTTGTATGCTTTTGTATACATCCGCCCTTCTTTCTCAAGACGAGCCCATCTTATTAGAAAATACTAATTTTATTTTTTTGAATCAAAATATGACTGCCGAGATGATTGGGTTGGCAGGAATTGGAGTCGTTGGATCCGAAGTTGGTTTTCAAAATGGGTTGTCTCAAAACCCTGCCCTACTTAGTCGGGAAACCCGACAGATGAATACTAACCTTAATCTTACTTCAATACCTTTTGAAAATGAAAATCGCGCTAATTATTTAAGTTTTGACAATCACCTTGTCCTTAATTCCAAACATGCATTTGGCATGCGTTTTCAATTTCAAAATTTTGATTTTTCAAATAGTGGTTCTATTGCTGAAGGTGAATTCAACATTCAAACAACAAATCTTAAAATTGCTTATTCGAATCGAATAACCAAACGCTTGGTTTTCGGTTTAACCTCAATGTTTGTTGATCATCGTATTCTTGATGCTTCTACTAATAGGCTAGTAAATTTCGTTGATCCGAATACTGCTCTTGCAATAGAATTGGGATTGAATTATAAAAGGAAATTCAAGTTGAATGATCAAAGAGATTTTATGTTTCAATGGGGATGGTCATTAAATAACCTTGGGAAAGAAATCGCAACTAATAAAAGTTTAATTAATGATAGTCCACTTCCAACTGCAATCAAATTTGGTTTGGGAATGGGAATTGATCAGCAATTGAAAAATGGGAAGAAATTTCAAGTTAATTTCTTCTATCAATTAGACAAGGTACTTTTGCGAAGAGCTAACGTGGCTTCTAATGCTTTTTCAGGGATATTAGAAGACAATGGTTTTATTAATAATATGTTTGCATCATTAAAAGACGCCCCAAATGGTTTCTCTGGAGAATTAAAAGAATTGACTCATCATTTTGCTTTAGAAGGTCAATTACAATTTGATGAAGAATTCACTGTCACTGCAAGGATGGGCTATCAAAACCAAGGAATTCTTTTTCAGGGAAATGTTTTTGGATTTAATCAAGGGGTAAAAATAATGTATAAAAATTTCTCCTTAGATCTTGCGCGACAAGACTATCCTAAAGAATTTGAAAATGGATTTTTGATCCAAGATTTTTTAACATTCGGGTTGGGGGCAAAATTCAGTTTAGAGAAGATTGAAGACTAAAGAAAAACGGCCAAGCTCTCTGATAGAAGGAGCTTGGCCGTCTTATAGAGGTCAATTTTATTTTAACCAAAAGCTTTATTCACTAAATTTTTCTGCTCTTCGTCATGCACTTTTTTAAAGCCTGATGCAGGAGAAGCACTCGCTTTTCTAGAAACCAATTCAAATCCAGCTTCCGTAAAGTGTCTCAGAATATAATTCCAAGCACCCATGTTTGCTGGTTCTTCTTGTACCCAAATTGGTTTTGCATTTTTATACTTTTTCATCAATGCATCTAAATGCGTTTGAGGAAATGGGTACAATTGCTCTATTCGGATAATGGCCACATCTTCTCTTTTTTCTGCTGTCTTTTTAGCCAGCAAATCGTAGTATACTTTTCCTGTACAGAATAAGGCTCGTTTAACTTTCTTGATGTTTTTTGAATTGACGGCATCGTCATCAAAATATTCGCAGAAAGTATTTTCTTTTTTATTTTCAAAAGAAGAAATATCAGAAACACACAATGGATGCCTCAATAATGATTTAGGAGACATGATCACCAAAGGTTTTCTAAAGGGCCTCGCCAATTGTCTTCTCATTACATGGAAAAAGTTGGCTGGCGTAGTGATATTCGCAATGGTCATATTAAACTCAGCACAGGACTGCAAGAATCTTTCAAGGCGTGCACTTGAGTGCTCTGGACCTTGTCCTTCATATCCATGTGGAAGTAACATAACTAGACCGTTCATTCGTTGCCACTTGCTTTCTGCAGCACAGATAAACTGGTCAATCATACTTTGAGCGCCATTCGCAAAATCACCAAATTGTGCTTCCCAGATAACCAAGCTATTTGGAGAAGCCATTGAATAACCATACTCAAATCCTAATACTGCAAATTCCGATAAAAAGGAATTGAATATTCTAAATTTACCTTGGTTTTTATCCATGTCGTGAAGTCGGATGACTTCTTTACTCGTTGCGGTGTCCATTAGGACGGCATGCCTATGTGAGAAGGTTCCCCTTTTTACATCCTGACCGCTCATTCTCACGTCTTTGCCTTCCAGAAGAATTGAACCATAGGCCAATAATTCTGCCAATGCCCAATCTAGTTTACCTGCATCCAATAATTTCTTTTTGGATTTTAAAAGACGATTGACTTTGCTTAATGGCTTTAAGCCTTCAGGTATGGTCATCAAGTGGTTGATTACCTTATCAATATCCTTATTAGGAATCCCCGTCGGAGGTGATTGCTCAAAATCTTTTATAGATGTTGTTGTTCGCAAAGCTTTCCAATCCAACTCCGGTTGTTGGTATTCATATGGAAGTGGTTTTTGTTTTATAGAATCCAAACGAGCTTGTAAATCTGACCAGAAAGTTTTTTCCATTTTCTCTCCTAAGGTCTTGTCTACTGCACCGCTTTCGATTAATTTTTTCAAATAAATTTCTCTTGGATTCGGATGCTTGTTGATGATCTCATACATTTTCGGTTGAGTGAACTTCGGATCATCACCTTCATTATGTCCATGTCTTCTATAGCAAACCATATCAATGAAGACGTCATTGTTGAATTTTTGTCGGTATTCAACGGCCAACTCAACAGCATAAACCACCGCTTCTGGATCATCTCCATTTACATGAAAAACTGGCGCTTGAACAAGCCCTGCTGCTGCGGTTGAATAAGTAGAGGAACGCGCATCATCAAAATCTGTAGTAAAACCGATTTGATTATTGATGACAAAGTGAATGGTACCTCCAGTATAATATCCTTCCAACTGGCTCATCTGGACCGTTTCATAAGAAACACCTTGGCCAACTACAGCTGCGTCTCCATGGATAAGAATAGGAAGTATTCTATCGTAATCACTTTCGTATAAGATATCTGCTTTTGCTCTTGAGAATCCTTCAACAACGGGATTCACTGCTTCAAGGTGAGAAGGGTTTGGAACCAGCTTTAAATGAACCATTTTACCCGCTGGCGTCTTTACTTGCGAAGAAAATCCAAGGTGGTACTTTACATCTCCATCACCAAAACTTAGGTCAGGTACTGCAGTCCCTTCGAATTCATTGAAAATGTTATTGTAGGTTTTACCCATTATGTTGGCCAATACATTCAATCTTCCTCTGTGTGCCATTCCAATCACAACTTCTTCCACTTTATCGGCTGCACCTTGATTGATTATAGCATCTAGCGCTGCGATGGCTGTTTCTCCACCTTCTAATGAAAATCTTTTTTGTCCAACATATTTTGTGTGTAGGAACTTTTCAAAGACAACAGCACCGTTTAGTTTTTCTAATATTCTTTTTTTCTTCTCGATTGAAAGTCCGTAGCCGTTTCGACGAGATTCTACTTTGTCTCTTAACCAAATTCGTTTTTCACGATTTTCGATGTGAGTAATTTCGAATCCAATATTCCCACAATATATTTTCCGTAAGTGATCAATGATCTCTTGGAGTGTAGCATTTGTTAAACCTACTTCAGCCCCAGCAATAAAAGTCTTATTTAAATCAGCTTCTACTAGGTTGTAATCTGAAAGATCAAGATGAGGAGCTCGGTCCCTTCTTTGGAGGATTGGATTTGTAGTGGAAAGCAAATGCCCTCTGTTTCTAAATCCATGAATGATAGATTGCACTCCAAATTCTTTCTCTAAGTCTGAACTGGTAGTTGGAGTGTTGACAGTGGAAGTACCATTCCCATTGCTTGAGCCATTGCTGCCTTCAGCAAATTCAAAACCTTTGAAAAATGTACGCCAGCCTTCTTCTACTGATTCTGGATCTTTTTGATAACGCTCATACATTGATTCTATAAAAGAAGGGTGAGCATTGAAAACATAGGAATAGTCACTCATTATAAATGTGGATATTGTAAATTAAAAATTCAAATGATAGATTTAATACATTGTTTTTTTAAACGTAAAAATTTCTGTAATGTTCTCGAAAAATAAGGCAACTTGAGCCTTGATTATCGATAAAAGTCAAAAACTTTTTTATCTGATTTTTTGAAATTTTTTCTGGATTGGGCGAATTCACTTCAAATATCGTTTTTTCTAAATAAAAAAAGCACTAAAAAGGAGAAGATTAAAAGCCTTTTTCGAATATTTTCTTGCTTAAATGTTTCCTTTTCAATACAAAAGCTTTAACTTTGCACTCCAAATTGAACATTTGGTGGGCTGAATAAAGTAGATCACCAGATATTCTTAAGTAAAAAGATAATTTTAGACAATATGGCACAGCATAAATCCGCAAAAAAGCGAATTCGTCAGGACGAAAAGAAACGTGTTCACAACCGTTACTACAAGAAAACAACTCGTACGGCTATCAAAAACCTACGTGATATGACTGAAAAAGCAGAAGCTGAGAAGTTTTTACCTAAAGTCATTAGCATGGTGGATCGTCTTGCTAGAAATGGCAACTGGCATGATAATAAGGCTGCGAACTTAAAATCAAAATTGACCCGTTTCGTAGGAGGTCTTTAGAATAAATTGACTTTTTAGAAGTCAAAAAGTGTTGTCCGGCTACGGGCAACACTTTTTTTGTTGGGTTTTTTTCAGAAATAGATAAAATATTCTTTGAAAATAACTGTTAAGTCTTTAAATCCACAGGTGAGCTGCCTTTTACCTGAATTCCTGTCCTGTTCATTTTTACTTCCAAATCTTTATCTGTCTTGACCATCAAAGACCTTCAACACCTATTCACTAAAATAAAAACACGACATGAAAACGAATTTTACTTACCTCCTTCTTTTCTTATTTCAAGTACAACTATCGGCTCAAGGAAATTTATTAGCCTTTGATTTGAATAGTGGCGATGTTGATACCATTCCTGTTTTGGATATTGATGAAACTATTTCTAAAGAAAGTACAGATTATTTTGTCGGACAATTCGATAATGAAGTTGCTATTCTTGATACGGAATCTCCAACGGAGAACCTATTTAACAATGGGAGCTTCACAGAATTGGAAATATCTACTCCAACTTATGATTCTGAAGAATTTCCTTTGAGAACAACAGTTAATATTTATAAAGTTGAAAATGGCGAATTTGAGCAAATTTGCTCCGGAAATATGGTCAGCCGCAAACACGTTTTGACAAGTGGCTTTTGTGTAATTGAAGAAACTAGCTTTTCAAATGATTCCCTTTTGCTTAAAACAGATTCTTTAGTCATTTTTCCTGCACTGGATCAGGGCTCTCCAAATGAAAGTTTTCCATGTGCTACTGTTGTTAAAGCGTACATAATGGAGAATGCGGAGATAGGGATATCAGATATGACCTTGCTAGAACTGGACTTGCCAGTTGGTGATCAAACTGGGTGGGTTGGAATTGGATTTAATGAAAACGAGGAAGAGTTAAGGGAGCATATTTACTATAAATTTTCTTATCCAAATAAGCAAATACCTGGCTTTGATAATAGAACTTATTTCGGAGATACCATGTATTATAGATATGGAAAAGTCGATATGATCGCTTCAAATAACACTTTCGTAATGTCAGGTTTGGGACGTGCAGGTGAAGGTGGAAGCAATTTAATTGAGGTCAAAAATAACAGCAGTTATACTTCTTTTGGAACACTTGGCTATTCAGCTAACTTACGACATAGTAAATTTCAAAACAACAGCTATTTTGCTTTCAAGCAAATCATGCAAAAAGATCTAATAGAACCTACGCCCAAAACATCTTTTGTATTCAAAGTTTTTCCAAATCCAACTACAGATCTAGTTAACATACAGTTTTACAAAAAACATAAAAATACCATTTTCCGGCTGATTGATCCATTAGGCAGGGTGCTCAGAGAATCAAAATTACCCGAAGATATCCAGCATTTTAAAATAGATATGAGATTCTTTGATACTGGTAGTTATTTTATTCAAATTGAATCTGATACCGATATTGAAGCCGTACAATTCATGAAGTTCTAATGATTTATCCATTTTAGTTATCTTGTAGATAAAACGTTTATACAATTACCATAATGAATTGGACAACAAATTTATTTATCTTCGTTTTATTAGTTACAATTTCTTGTCAATCAACAGAACCTTCTCCGGAAGAGCCTACTATGCCAGTTGAACCAAAACAAATTTCATCTTATTTAGCTTTAGGAGATTCCTATACCATTGGTGAAAGTGTACCTGCCACTGAAAATTTTCCCAATCAATTAAATCAACGTTTAACAGATGACGGGTTTAATATGGCTGCAACAGAAATCATTGCACAAACAGGTTGGAGAACAGATGTTTTGCAATCCGCTATCAATGGTTCTACATTAGAAGATACCTTTTCAATTGTCTCCCTTTCTATTGGTGTAAACAATCAATATCAGGGACGACCATTTTCGCAATATGAAACGGAGTTTGAGCAATTACTCAATACTGCAATTCAATATGCAGGAGGAAATAAGGACAAGGTTTTTGTGGTTTCGATTCCAGATTATGCCTATACACCTTTTGGTCAAAATCGACCTAATGTAGGAATGATTTCAACGGAAATTGATCAGTATAATGCATTCGCAAAAACGTTTACAGAAAGCAAAGGAATATCTTATTATGACATTACACCAATCAGCCGACGTGGACTAGACATGCCGGAACTGGTAGCAGGAGATAATCTTCACCCTTCCGCCGAAATGTATAAGGACTGGGTAGATCTTTTTTATGATGATGTCAAAAAGAAAATCGAAGAATAAAAAACAACTAGAATAACAAAAATAACTATGGAGCCTATTTTATTTGAAGTGCAAGATCACGTAGCAAAAATATCTTTAAATCGTCCTGAAAAATACAATTCATTTAATCGCTCTGTTGCCTTAGCAGTTCAAGAGAAATTAAAGTTTTGCAAAGACGATGACTCTGTACGAGCAGTCTATTTGACCGGAATGGGAAAGGCATTTTGCGCCGGACAAGATTTGCAGGAAATATTGGATCCAGAAGTAAAAATGGATTTAGAAGAAATATTAACAGAACACTTTAATCCGATCGTTACCTTGATTCGCGAAATTGAAAAACCAGTGGTCTGTGGAGTAAATGGAGTAGCAGCGGGGGCAGGTGCAAATATTGCAATAGCTTGTGACATTACCGTTGCTTCAGAATCGGCTTCCTTTATTCAAGCTTTCAGTAAGATAGGTTTGATACCAGATAGTGGCGGAACCTTTTTTCTGCCAAGAATTATTGGCTTTCAAAAAGCAACGGCTTTAATGATGTTAGGAGATAAACTTTCGGCAAAAGAAGCTTGCGATATTGGATTAATTTACAAAGTTATTCCAGATGAAAATTTTCAAGAAGACGCATTTGCGATTGCTAAAAAATTAGCAAAAATGCCAACCATTGGTTTAGGCTTGACCAAACGAGCGCTCAATCATTCTATCCATAATGACTTAACTACTCAACTAGGAATCGAAACCGCGTTGCAAACAGCCGCTAGTCTTACAGCCGATTACGAAGAAGGCGTGAAAGCATTTGTAGAAAAAAGAAAACCGGAGTTTACCGGAAGTTAAATAATAAAAATGATCACAGTTAAATTTACATCTGCGCTTAAAAGATTTTATCCAACCTTAGAACCGCTAGAAATAGAGGCGGCTAATGTCGAAGAGGTTGTGCAATCTGTGAATGATCATTTTCCAGGGTTAAAAGATTATATTTTAGATAACCAAGGAGCGCTTCGAAAGCATGTTAATATATTTGTTGATGGCTCCATGATTAATGATCGAAAAACACTGTCCGATTCTTTGGAAGAAGTAAAGGAAGTTTATATCATGCAAGCATTGTCTGGTGGTTGATTGAAGGAATCTCAACTATTTTTTATTATGAAAAATACCCTCCTCCTTGGTACTCGAAAAGGCCTAGTCATTTATAAAAACATCAATGACAATTGGGAATATCAAAACACCCATTTTGTCGGAATACCCGTTTCAATAGCTGCCGCAGATAGTCGAACCGGTACCTGGTGGGCAATGCTCGATCATGGACATTGGGGCGTTAAGCTTCACCGTTCAAATGATCAGGGCGAAAATTGGGAAGAATTGGAAGCGCCAAAATATCCAGATGGCTTTGAAATAAAAGAAGGCTTGGCGGCTTCGACCAGATACCTGTGGGCTTTTGGAGAAGGCGGAAAAGATCATCCTAATCGCATTTATATTGGTACAGAACCCGGAGGACTTTTCGTGAGCAATGACAACGGAAATAATTTTGAATTGATAGAATCCCTTTGGAATCATCAAAGCCGAAAGGAGAGTTGGTTTGGTGCGGGAAGAGATCATCCGGGAATCCATTCCATAATTGTCGATCCACGAGATAGCAACCATATTACTGTTGGGGCGAGTGTGGCCGGTGTTTTTGAAAGTAAAGATGGCGGACAAAGTTGGACACCTCAAAACAAAGGCTTGAAGGCAGAGTACCTTCCCGATCCGGATGTTGAAGTTGGACATGATCCGCATATTTTAGTTGCTTCTGAAAGTCACCCCGATATTTTTTGGCAACAAAATCATTGTGGAATTTTTAAATCAGAAAATGGTGGTAAGGAATGGCAAGATGTCAGTCAAAAGGAAAACTTGGCTCATTTTGGTTTTGCACTAGTCGTAGATGAAAAGGATCCTCAAAAAGCTTGGACAGTACCTTGCATCAGCGATGAAGTAAGAGTCGCAATTGATCAAGCTTTATGTGTTTGTAAAACGGAAAATGGAGGGAAAACCTGGGAAGTCATTCGGTCTGGATTGCCTCAAAAAGGGTGTTTTGACATCGTCTATAGGCATGCTTTAGCAAAAAATAACAAATATTTAGCATTTGGAACTACGACGGGAAATGTATTCATTTCATCGGATTTTGGCGAGAATTGGACGGTTTTAACCAACTATCTATCGGTAATCTATTCTGTTGCATTCGTATGATAAGTAACTAGGCCTGTTTTTTGACGTCAAAATATAGGAACATTGTATTCCAATTTTTGTTATATTTACAAGCACATTGTTTTCAATTAAGAATCAAACTTTTAAAAAATATATTATGGCTGGAAAAAGAAATTTCTTTGAATCGAACAACCCGATGTTCAAAGATGAAAAATTACAAACAAGGACTGAAGTTCTTGACAGCGACTTAGTCGGCCACGGGAAGGTAATGACTGTAGAGAATGCAGTGAATAAAACATTGGCTCTTTTTGGAATCATGTTGGCTACTTCTTTGATAGGCTATATGTTTGCAAGTCAATTTTTAATAATCGGATCTGCTATCGGTGGCTTTATAGTTTACATGATCGCAGGAAGAAATCAAGCTAAATCAGGGACATGGGCTCCGATATATGCAGTTTGTGAAGGATTATTTGTAGGTGGAATATCTGCGGTATATGCTTCTTTATTCGACAATATTATATTTCATGCGGCGACGCTGACTTTGGCAATCCTCTTTACGATGTTGATGCTTTACAAATCAGGAATGATTAAAGTGACACAACGTTTTCGTAATATTATGAGTGTAGCAGTAGGTGCAATTATGCTTGTATATATAGTAGAATTTGCATTGTACATGTTTGGAATTGATGTTCCATTTTTACACGATCAATCACCAATTGGTATTGGAATTAGTTTGATCATTGTTGCGGTAGCTTCAATGAAACTATTGGTTGATTTTGACAACTATGAAAAAGGAGAGCAACACAGAATGCCGGAGTATATGGGCTGGTATTTTGGAATGGGCTTACTTTTCACTGTAGTATGGTTGTACTCTGAAATCTTATATCTTGTTTCTGCTTTTTCTGGAGACTGATTAAGTTTAGATTAATATAAACAAACTAAAAGGCCTGGTCATTTTGATCAGGCCTTTTTTTGTCTCGACTTGAAGAACTTCGTTGTTTAAAAATGAATTACTTAATTTTGCCTATCATTTATTCACCAGTATTATTCATTTATGTTTTACGCATTTAAAGGATTTCGACCAGTGGTTCATGAGACGGCCTTCGTTCATCCGCAAGCAGCGGTGACCGGTAATGTTATTATCGGCAAAGATGTCTACATCGGACCGGGAGCAGCGTTGAGAGGAGATTGGGGAAAGATCGTTATTGAAGATGGTTGCAATGTTCAAGAGAATTGTACCATCCATATGTTTCCAGGAGTTACGGTGGTATTGAAAAAGGCGGCGCACATTGGCCATGGAGCGATTATTCACGGTGCAACAATAGGAGAGAATTGTATGATCGGTATGAATGCCGTTATTATGGACAATGTGGAAATAGGGGAGAATTGTATAGTAGGAGCATTGGCTTTTATTAAAGCGAATTCGAAAATTCCACCAATGAGTTTAGTTGTTGGAAATCCTGGAAAAGTAATCAAGCAAGTAAGCGAAGAAATGGTAGCTTGGAAAACAAAAGGAACAGCCTTGTACCAAAGACTTCCATCAGAACTTTACGATAGTTTAGAAGCCTGCGAGCCATTGCGTGAAGTACCGGCCAATCAACCTCCGCAAGAAAATCTATATCAAACTTGGAATGAAATCAAATCCGATGAATAAATGCTACTTGATTGTCTTTCTTTTTTTCTTTGCTTGTTCCCAAAATGAAGGAAAGCTTAAGCAACAAAGTCTTCCGAAACAAACATCAGGTATGCTGGTCGTTGGTATTGCTCAAGATGCGGGCTATCCGCAAGCCAACTGTGAGAAGGATTGCTGCAAATCAGTTTGGAATGATCCTTCAAAACGCAAAATGGTTTCTTGTCTTGCGATTGTTGATCCTCCAAAAAAAGCGTTTTGGTTGATTGATGCCACACCAGATTTTAAGGATCAGGTCCAGATGGTGAAAAAGAGTTTTCCCAATAGCGAAATGAAATTGGCTGGAGTCTTGTTGACTCATGCACACATTGGACATTATACAGGATTGGTGCATTTGGGACGAGAGGCGATGGGAGCAAAAGAAGTACCGATTTATGCAATGCCTAAAATGAAATCTTTTTTGGAAGAAAATGGACCTTGGTCGCAGTTGGTTAAGCTGCAGAACATTTCCATAAAAACCTTAAAAGTAGATTCTGTGTTTAACCTAAATTCAAATTTTTCAATACAAGCGTTGCAAGTTCCTCACAGAGATGAGTTTTCAGAAACGGTAGGTTTTGTTGTAAAAACGAAAAGCAAAGAAGTTCTTTTTATACCCGATATCGATAAATGGGAAAAATGGGAGGAAGATATTAATGCATGGATCGAAAAAGTGGATATGGCTTTTCTGGATGGAAGTTTTTATGAAAATGGAGAAATTCCTGTGCGCGATATGAATCAAATTCCGCATCCATTTATTACGGAAAGTATGGAACGGTTTAAGGATATGGAATTGGTTGAAAAAAATAAAATTCAGTTTATCCATTTGAATCATACAAACCCTGCTTTGCGTAAAGGAAGTAAAGCGTTTAATCAGATTTTAGAATCAGGTTTTCGTTTGGCAGAAGAAGGGCAATTTGTTGAAATGAATTAAATACATTGAAATTCAATCTTGTATTTTTACGTTTAATCTCTAAACCCAGGTTTGTTAAACTTTGTTAATGGTATTGTTGGCAATGTTTAATTTGCTTTAATTTGAAGTGAAATTAATTTCTAGCTTAAATTTATTCATGCAGCGTTTATTCAATCTTATTGTTTGGTCTGTAGCAATCGGTGGAATTGTCCTTTTAGTTTGGGATAAACCGAGAGAATATTACAATGGGTACATCAGCTATAAGACGATATTAGAATTGACCTTATTTGGTATAAGTGCTTTTCTCACGTTTAAAAGAGTGTTTTTTTATCGAATAAAAGGCAATCTCGAAGTTATTCGATTGATTAGGAACAGTGAGCATCAAAGCCTTTATACGGCAAGTGGAATTGCCTTATCCGTTATTTATCTGATCGTATTAAATAGCTATGGGACACTTCGGAGTTTTGATACCATACTGATCGCGATTTTGTTTTTGTTTTACCTTTCTCAACTTTGGCAATACGCCAACCCCTCTATTTACATTGACAATTATGCCTTCTCCTATGATGACTTTTTCGTCAAACAATGGCCTTGGAAAAGCATGACGCATATAAGCTTGGCCGACGGAATACTCACTATTGCCTCAGAGCAAGGAGACTTTGAATTGGATCTTTCAATAATTGATGACATTGATTATGTAAAACTATCCGACGAAGTGGAGCAAAACATTTTGGATGGTTCTTTGACCAGCAAAAGTCCCTCTGAGCTTCTCAAAAACATCATAGAGGAATATGCTCAAAAATATGAGCTTCAACTTATCCAAACCTAATTGGCAAAATCCTTTTATTAGTTTTATCTATAAGGAGTCTCTAGTGCTTATAAATGGTATATTTAGGTAGTCGATTATAATCGGCAACAAAACAGTATATCAATATTTGGCGGAATGCTAGTGCGATTTTACATCGTGAAAAGGCCATGTCCAATGTCAATATTCTTAACTCTAGACTCTTTATCTTTTAGAAATGAATGCCGATAGTATTTATCGTCTGTGTGAATTTATAATTATCCTCTTAGCGATTGGATTGCTGTCAAGCATCCTACTTGCCTTTCGATTTCTATTTCGAAAATTAAGGATTGAAAAAAGGAAACGGAACTACCTCCTTTTTTATATCGGCTTGGGTTTTCTTTGCTGGCTGGCTTTTCTCTCCTTGCTTGCTTTATCCGGCTTTTTTAAAGAATGGGAAATAATGCCACCCCGGTTTTTAGTAGCAATTGTACCTCCTTTTATCGGTACCTTGATTTTGTTGTTTTCTAAAAGGTTTGGTCGTTTGTTGCGATTCATCCCACCGGAATGGTTGATTTACATTCAGTCATTCAGAATCATAATGGAAGTATTTCTTTGGCTGGGATTTACGGCAGGATTTGTTCCTTTTCAAATGACTTTTGTTGGTTTAAATTTTGACATTCTTGTTGGCTTGACTGCTCTTTTAGCTGCACCAGTATTTTTTGGTAGAGGCCGTTTTCGAACCTTTGAAGCCATTATCTGGAACATCTCAGGAATCTCTTTGTTGATTAATATCATATTCATTTCGATTATATCGACACCGACTACTTTTCGGATTTTTATGAATGAACCTGCTAATACAATGATAGCAGAATTTCCATTTATTTTTATCTTGGGAATAATTGTACCTTTTGCCTTAGCGATGCATTTGTTTTCGATCAAGCAATTGGTTTCAGCGGAAAAATCAAAGATTAATTTTAATCCATTTCGGAGCAATAAGTCTTGAGGGAAATTACTTTAATCAAATCATTTTTAAATAAGAGATCATGGGAAAATACAAAGGGAAAGTGGTTTGGATCACGGGTGCTTCTTCAGGAATAGGGGAGGAGATTGCGAAGAACTTTGCTGCAAAGGGAGCAAAGCTTGTCCTTTCTTCTCGACGGAAGGCGGAGTTGGAAAGAGTGAAGTCTGCTTGTAATTTACCCGATGAAGAAATCCTTGTTTTGCCTTTGGACCTGGCCAATCATGCAGAGATGGATGAAAAAGCAAGTAAGATTATTCAACATTTTGGAAAAATAGATGTACTGGTAAATAGTGGTGGCATTAGCCAAAGATCAATGGTCATTGATACAGATATGGAAGTTTACAAAAGATTGGTAGACATTGATTATTTAGGAACCGTGGCAGTAACGAAAGCTGTTTTGCCTTATTTTGTAAAACAAAAGAGTGGACAAATTGGCGTAATTACAAGTCTGATGGGAAAGTTTTCCTCACCGATGCGTTCTGGCTACTGTGGCGCAAAGCATGCCTTGCATGGGTTCTTTGATGCGCTGCGACTGGAGCATGACGAAGACAATATCAAAGTGACTTTAATCTGTCCGGGTTATATATTGACCAGTATTTCAGAGAACTCTTTGACTGCAGACGGATCCAAGCACAATAAGCTGGATGAAGGGCAACAGAAAGGAATGACGGCAGAGGTATGTGCTGCGAAGATTGTAGAAGCTTTGCGCAAGGAAAAATTTGAGGTAACGATTGGAGGTTTTGAAACGTTTGGTATTTTATTGAAACGCTTTTTTCCAAAGTTTTTGCACCGTTACGTTTTGAAGGCTACCAAAAAGCAGGTAGCGGAAGTATCGACTAAGTAGTTTCTTTTATTTGCTTCGAACCGCAATAATAACTCCAGTTGACCAATCCATTTTTGTAAGATTAAAATCTTCTCTATTTTCTAAATAATCAACGAGATGGTTGACCTTTTCTTGGTGACCTTCTGGCCAATTCTCTTGCGTTCTCATATCGTCAATAATATAAAAGCCACCCACTTTTACAAGTTCAAGCACTTCATCGATTTCACTGTACTTTCCTGGCCATGCGTCTGCAAAAATGAGGTCGAATTTTTCTCCCTTGTAATTTTTAATCCAAGGCGTTCCATCAGAGCAAATTATTTTTACCCGTTCATCTTTACCAAAATAGTCATTTGCAATCTCCGTTAATTGTGGATCATTGTCAATCGAAATTATTTGAGAACCACTGTCCATTCCCTCAATCATCCAAGCAAGAGAAAGACTAATTCCCGTTCCTAACTCAAGAATATATGCATTGGGTTTGGAAGTGATCAGCGTCTTTAATAAAGTACCAATGAATAGATCTGAAGGCATAGTAAAACCAATCTCTTGGCACTTTGCATTGATGCTAGCATATAGCGCCGGCTTATCAAGGATATTCGTTTCCTGCATTTATTGAAATTTAAGAGAAATGAGAAATTAAAGAAAGTGTCTTAGGAATTGTCAGTGATACTGGAGCCCAGATTGGTTTGTAGAGGAAGGTTGATTAGAATAGAGAAATGTTCTGAGCCGCCTTCTGGGTTTTCAATTTCCCCACCATAAAATTTGACCAACTCTTTTAGTAGGGAACATCTTAAATAAATTTCCATGCTAAGCAGTTGAATATTTTCTGGCGATAAGCCATTTGTTTGATCTAGATTGAATGTCTTTTTGACAAGAATGGAAATTTGTTTTGAAGATTTAGCTACAATATTAAGGTCAATCTTAGAAGAGAAATGATCGCTGTAGGAATTTACAATGAGCGTTTCAAAAAGTTTGGTCAAAAATTGTGGTTGATCAATGCTATGAGAAAAAACATCAATATTTAAATCCATTCCAACATTTAAGTTCTTTGAATGTTGAGATTCAATTTTTTCAATCGCTTCAAAAAAGACTTTTTCTATGTTGTTTTTACTTTTGGCTGGAGTCTTTTTCTTTTTAAGAATAGCAGATAAGTTTTCCAGTTCTACGATTATTTCAGCGAATGATTCAATCGCATCCTGTAACGCGTTATGTTCTTGATTGTCCTCATCTAATTTAAAAAGATTAGTGATTAAAAAATCGAACCCTTCAATTGCATTTTGATTGTAATTTAAGGCGTGTTGGATTTGATTGGCGTAGTTGAAGTTTTCCGTATTAAGGATAGCTAGGAGCTTGTTTTTATCTTCAAGGTAATCTTCAAAAGCACCGTCTTGCAGAAATTTTAGGTTTTCAATACTCAGTTCTATTTCGTTTTTACTTTGTTGATGTTTTTGAAAAAGCGAGTATAGGTCTGTTAAATCATCAATATTCCAAAGTAGAAAAACCTGACCATTAAATTCTGTGAAACGAATCGTAAAGTCATAAAAACCAGGAAGGTCTTTAAAGGAAGTTTCCACTCTTTTGAGGGTTACTTCTTTTTTATTTTTTAGAATATTTAAATTTTTGTAGACGGATTCGAGAAGTGGAAAGTAGGAAAATATGGATTGATTTAGAAGAGTAGAAGAGTCAAATAAAACATCATTGCTACAAACAATGTTGCCTCTTTCATCCAATAATATTATTTGGCTGAATCCTGGAGTACTTGGTTTACCTTGATCCTTAAGGTCAAACATTTGTTGGGGTTTAGTCTAGTAATTCTGCACCTAATTGTTGAAAAAGGGATTCTACATTTTTTCCTGTTTTTGCAGAGGTTGTAATATCCCAGGGCATAGATATTTCTTTTTTGACCTCTTCGAGCTGTTCTTCAGTGACTAAGTCTTCTTTATTACCAACAACTTTAATTATTCCTCCTTTAACCATATCCTTGAGGTAGTTGATATCCTCTTCTAAGTTTTTGTAAGTGGATGGGCGAGTAAGATCAAAAACGTAAATAATACCACTTGCGCCTAAAAAGTAGGAAGTAGGTACTTTGTCTTGTGAGACTTCACCTGCAATATCCCAAACTAAAAGAGAGATTTCTCTTCCATTTACCTCTATCGTTTTCTTGTTTACTTTTACTCCAATAGTAGTGAGGTATTTATCACTAAATCTACTGTAAATAAACTGGTTGAAAAGAGATGTTTTTCCCACTCCAAAACTTCCTGTAAGAATTACCTTTTTCGATATCATACTGCTGTTCTTTCCTTATTGAGTTGTGTTGTTATAAAGTATTCTTCTAATTTACTGGAAATATAGTTAAAATTCGTTTCGTCAATCTCTTTTGCTCTATGTTTTAATTCTTTTTCAGCAAAATCATATAGAGATGTTGATAATTTGTCTCTTTCACCTGAAGACAATGATCCTTTCATCGCAACAGCGATGTAATAAGAGTGGAAAGATTGTGTAAAAATTGCATGTGTGTCATATTCAATCAGTTCCAATTCTTCCGTTCCTTTTTGGAAGGCATCTTCTACAAAAGCTTTAATTGCAGTAAGCATGCCAGCGACAACATCCTGATCAATTGTACTGCGAATTGAAGCCTGCCCCATTAGGAGCCCGGAGTCTCTTTGCACTACAAAGATTTCTTCTATAATCGGACTATCAATATCACTTAAAATAATATCACTAGAATTTATTCCAAAAAGAGAGGCTTTGATTTTCCCAAGGATACCTTGAGAAGAAAAGGTGTTTTTGACTCGATCATCAATGCTATCTTTTAAGATCTGAAATTGATGGGCAATATATCTTTTGATCATTTTACCCATAGCTGGATAAAGCAGATTTAGAATATCTTCTTGCGAATCTAAAAGTTGTTCTTTGGTAATTTCCCTAACTTCTTGTCTGTATTCATCTGGAAAATTACTTTTTAGTAGATCTATTTGTTCTTTAATGATTGGAGAAATCCTAGGAGTGAGTTGTTCTTTATTATCAAGAATTTCTTGCAGTTGTTCCAAAGCATCACGATCCTCTCGCAGAAGAATTTGTCTTAATTCTTTCAGCAATAACTCCTCATCTCGACTGTCTGGTTTTCGTCCTTTATCCATGGATCGTAAAGAAATAATTCAAAAATGGCAAATTTGAACAAGCCAATTTTAATATAAAGCCTATTTCGAATTCATTAATTTTTGACCTAATTCGGAGAGTAGCTTACCAATGATTTCTTTATCATTTTGGCTATTGGATACAAGTTTTGTATCTAAATTTTCTACTCGGGTCTCTAATTTTTGATGAACTGTTGAAATCTTATTTTCTATCAAATCTTTGATTTGGGTTTCTTTTTCTTCAGCTGATTTTGATAGTGCTTCCGACTTTTTGGCTAGTTGTTGTTCTAGTTCGTCAATCCTTTCATGGAGTTTATTAATTTCAGATTGGAATTCACCAATTTGCTGCCCCATCAAGATGTCACGAATAGTACTTATTTCACTTAAGTTCATAGTCCCATTTGACGATTTTGTATCTTTTTTTGACATATCCCCCTGTTTAAATATTGTTTTAATTAAAAAAAAATCCCAAAAACCCTTGTAAATTGAATCTAACTCCAAATCTGGAAGTAAATTAAATTATCAACTTTTGGCAGTAATGTGTTTGAATTGTAAGGGTTGAAGGTATTCTAAGGAGTTTACTTCCAAATTTAAAAATAAAAAGGGATTAAAAACCTTATTTGATGATATATTTTACTAATACATAAGTATTTCACCTCTAGCCTTTAATAATAGTTCATTCAAGAATAAAGTTTTATGTAAAAACAAAATATGCACCTTTTAATATTGGGGCTTTTCCCCAATTACTTCCTTTCAACGTAAAATTTAACGAATTTTATCATTTTAAGTTTTGTTTTTTTATTTCTAATAACGATCGAAGGTTGAACGCTACTTATATTTTCTTTAATCCTCAAGTCTCTCCTCGACTTCAATTTATTGCAAATTGGATTTTTGAAGATGTTCTCGATGGCAAGATCATTTTTAGAGCAAGCCCAATAGATAGAAAATTGAATAATAATGAGGTTTTAATCAATTATTCTAATCAGCCTTCTACTTCTAAAGAAATATTCGTTTTACCGCATTCTTTGCTATTTGAAACAAATATTAAAAAACAACAAATCGATGTTTTTAAGGAAGAAAACCTTCTAGCTTTTTTTCAAACGAAACATGGAAAAGAACAATTAGATCCAGATTTTTCCTTTGACATATTTGCAGTTTTATTTTACCTCATCAGTCGCTACGAAGAATACCTTGATTTTGAACCGGATTCACATGGCCGTTTTTCTGCCAAACAAAGTCTTGCGTTCAAAGAAAATTTTATACAAACTCCTTTAGTTGATTTATGGATCGAAGTTTTAAAATCAAAAATCAAAAATAAATTTCCACAAATAAAATTCAATGAACGGCCTTATTCTTTTCTGCCAACCTTCGATATTGACATGGCTTGGGCGTTTTTAAATAAATCTACCTTTCGTACTTTTTCTTCTTTTGGAAAAGACCTTTTGACTTTTCACTTTAAACAATTAAAATTAAAATCTGCTGTCTTTTTAAGAAATCAAAATGATCCGTTTTTTCAATTTAACTATATGGAAAAAACGCTTCAAAAGTTACAAACAAAGGCCACTTATTTTATACTAATTGGGGATTATGGTCCATATGATAAGAATGGAGATTATAAGAATTCTCATTTTAGGAAACTTATTAAAAATTTAGCATTATCCAATAGCATAGGAATCCATCCGTCCTATGAATCTAATTCTTCCATTGATAAGTTGAAAGAAGAAAAAAGAAGACTCTCTGAAATCATAAATAAAGATATAACAAAGAGCCGTCAACATTATTTAAAATTATCATTCCCAGTGACTTATCAGAATTTGATTGAAGTTGGAATTCTGGAAGATTACTCGATGGGTTATGCCGCTCAAATTGGATATAGGGCGAGTACTGGCAGGTCTTTTCCTTGGTTTGATTTGGTAAAAAATGAATCAACTAAGCTTAAAATTATTCCGTTTAATTGGATGGACGTTACGCTTAAAGAATATTTAAAATGGAGCCCTCAAGAAGCGATAGAGGAAGTTCGTGTTTTGATCGATCAAGCGAAGAAGCTTGGCATTCCTCAATGCTCCATTTGGCACAATAGCTCTTTTTCCGAAATAGGAGAATGGGAAGAATGGAAGCTTGTATTTGAAAAATTATTAGAAATTACGGTAGACCTACCTGACACTCCTCAATAAGTGGACTTTAACAATGTAACAAGGAAGATTTAGATTAAAAGACTCAGTAATTATACGAGAACTTATAGGATCTCCTAGCATTTAACTGCGAATATTTTATTAGCTTTATCATTCAAGGTAAAATCGCAATACTTCTAAATGAAGTTGACAAAAAAAGTCCAAAGATGATTTATAATTTTAATGACCATAATTCTCTGGCTAATAAATTTGTGAGTGAGCTCAGGGATGTTAATGTGCAAAATGATAGAATGAGATTTAGAAGAAATCTCGAACGCCTAGGTGAAGTGATGGCCTATGAAATTAGCAAAACCATTAACTATACTTCCAAAGATATAGAAACACCGATGGGAATCGCAAAAATAGATTTGCCAGACCAGAAAGTTGTATTGGCTACTATTTTGAGAGCAGGAATGCCATTGCACCAAGGTTTGTTGAATTATTTTGATGGAGCAGATAATGCCTTTGTGTCTGCATACAGAAGACATCATAAGGACGGTACTTTCGAAATAAAAATGGAATATATTTCCAGTCCCAAGTTGGACAACAGCATTTTGATTGTGGCAGATCCCATGTTAGCTACTGGAGCTTCAATGGACATAAGTATAAAGGGGCTTTTAGAAATGGGGACTCCTGCGGAGTTACATGTTGTGACAGCAATCGCCTCTTCCTATGGTTTGAACTATATTAAAAGATTGTACCCGCAAGCACATATTTGGATGGGGGCATTAGATGAAGAGTTAACCGCAAAATCATATATCGTTCCTGGATTAGGAGATGCAGGCGACTTGAGTTATGGTAGTAAAATGCAGGACTAAAGCTTGCACAGATAAAGGATTACAAAAACAAACAGCCTAATATTTTTATAAATGCCCGAGACACTCTCTTCTGGATTAATGCTTTCCATCATCTTTGCTTACTTCGGTATCTTGATTATCGTATCGTATTTTACAAGTAAGAATTCAGAGAATGCTGACTTTTTCCTTGCCAACAGACAATCTCCTTGGTATGTAGTGGCTTTTGGTATGGTGGGAGCGACGCTTTCGGGGGTTACGTTTATTTCTATTCCCGGAGTGGTTGGGGCTGGTGGAGCGAATCAGGCTTTTTCATACATGCAAATGGTGTTTGGGTATCTGGTTGGCTATGCAGTCATTGCGCTGGTACTGATGCCGGTTTATTATAAAATGAACCTTACATCGATTTATGGATACTTAGAAAAACGATTTGGTTTTAATTCCTACAAGTCCGGCGCAGCTTATTTTTTAATATCCAGAACAATTGGCGCTTCTTTCCGTCTTTTTCTAGTCGCGATAGTTCTACAAGAATTTGTATTAAAAGATTTTGATATCCCTTTTTGGGCAACGGTAATGATTACCATTCTCTTGATTTGGGTGTATACCTTTAGAGGAGGAATCAAGACGATTGTTTGGACGGATACCTTACAAACTTTTTGTATTCTGACCGCTTTGATTTTGACAATCGGAGCTATAGGAAATGCACTGGATAAGGATGCATTTGAATTGATTCAATTGATACAAGCAAGCGATTATTCACAAATGTTTTTCTTTGAAGAAGGCTGGTCCGATCCCAATAATTTTTTCAAACAGTTCATTGCAGGGGCATTATTTGCAATTGTAATGACTGGTCTGGATCAGGATATGATGCAAAAAAATCTGACCTGTAGAACATTGAGAGATGCACAAAAGAATATGTTTACTTTTAGCATTGTCTTGGTTTTTGCCAACTTACTATTTCTTTCCTTAGGAGCTTTGCTATATATCTATGCTTCCCAAGTGGGCCTTGAAATTCCAGATAAGACAGATCAACTTTATCCAATGATTGCTCTGCAGTCTTTATCTCCAGCGGTTGGAATAGTTTTTATTCTAGGTTTGATTGCGGCAGCATATTCAAGTGCAGATTCTGCATTGACTTCTTTGACAACATCTTTTTGTGTAGATTTCTTAGGTTTCGAGCGAAGCGACGCACCCGAGGCGGAGAAAAAGAAAACAAGAATGAAAGTTCATGTTGGATTTTCAATCGTCCTCTTTGTCGTCATTATACTTTTTGATGCTATAAATAGCTCTGCAGTCATAAATGGATTATTCACAGCTTCAGGATATACTTACGGTCCCTTGCTGGGATTATTCGCCTTTGGATTGTTTACCAGCTATTCAATAAAAGACAAGTATGCTCCGATCGTGTGCATTGCAGCTCCGATACTTACATTTATCCTAAGCTATTATTCTGACGTATTATTTTTCGGATATAAATTCGGATTCGAATTGCTCCTGATGAATGGAATATTGACCTTTATCGGTTTGCTAATATTAAGGAAGGATAGTTAGATAGTTAGACTGTAAGATTATAAGACTGTAAGACTATAGATGCATCGTTTTTTACTGTCATTTGTCTACCGGAAACTCATCTCTCTCTAAAGTCCAAATTCTAAAAGCCTAACCATCTAGAAGTCTAGAAGTCTAACCATCTAGCAGTCTAAATACTAAATACTAAGTACTAAATTCTAACATCAAATCTTCTTTCTAATCGCCCGGTCCAAAGCTTCTGCATTTGGCGAAAACAACAATTCTATTCGTCTATTCATTGCCTTTCCCGCTGAAGTATCATTTGAAGTTCTTGGTTCAAACTCCCCCTTACCTGCTGCGATCAATTGACTAGGACTGATGTCATAATCATTGGTAAGTGCGCGGACGATATTCGTAGCTCGTAGAGAAGAGAAAATCCAATTGTTTTTATAACTTTTGTTAGAAGGAGGATCGTTGTCGGTGTGTCCGGTAATTCGTACTGTCATATCTGGATACCGTTGGATGATCGGGCTGATCAGTTCAAGAGCGGATTGTCCCTGCGGAGTTATTCGACTTGAACTGCCTTTTACGAAAAGTGCTTTTTCGAACAGGACGACTTTTACACCATTGTTGATTACTTCAACGGCATGCTCATCTGTTGCAAATGTTTGGAGCGCAAGACTTAATTCACCAGATACTTTATCGAAGGTCGCTCTGTACCGATCCAACTCAGTCCGTATTGAATTAATCTGTGCTTTTAGCCCTTGAATTTCTTTGTCTTTTGCTGCAAGAGATTGATTAAGGGAAGCACTTGTGGTTTGAGATTGGCTACTCATTTGTTCTTTTTGCAGTTCCAACTCATCAATTCTCGATTGTAGTTTGTCTTGCATTGACGTCAAAGCCACTGTTTCCCCTTTCTTCTCTGCAAGTTTTAGATTTAGGTTTTGAACAGAAGTCTTTTCAGTGGATAATAATTTTTTCCATTGAAGAATTTCTGAATCATGTTCGTTTTGCAAATCAGAAATAGAGCTCAACGCTGCTAGGTATTTCTTTTTACCAACACAAGAGTTGAGTAAAAAGAAACACAATAGGCTCAGGGTAAAAAGCAGCGGTCTTTGAATTTTCGTCATTGTTTTGGTTTTAAAGAAAGTCATCAAAAAGTAAGGTGAGACTATCTTAATCTTAAGCTACTCGCACCAAGTAATCCGATATCTGTGTAGATCATTACTCGATAGTAGCCTGCTGATAATTTTTCAGTCAAAGTATGTGAAAAGGCAAGTCTCTGACTAGAGGTTATATTTATTTCTTTAGCTTCTGCAGCAATGATATCTGTAGAAGTACCATTCACTGTAACTTTTGACATAATAGGGTTGGTCAATTTTATTGGCGTTCCTTTATCATCGGAAATGACCATGTAAATCATTCTTACTCCTTGGTATTCCACAGGTACATTTGTGAGGTCAAAGCTTACATTTACTCTTTTCGCTTTCTTGCCTTTGGCGGTTACTTTTGGTTTTTTTCGTTCTACCTCCGCTCTGAATCCAGATGCTTTGAAATTGCTTAATGTCAAATTACCAATTTCGCTTTGCATGCTTCTGTTCAAATTAGCCAAAGCGAGATTGTCTTGTCTTGCCTTTCCAAGGTCTACTTCAAGAACACCAGCTCTCATTTTTAAAGAGTCATTTTGTAAAACCAATTGCTGAATTTGTCCTTGCAATTGAGACTTGCTATATAGTAAACCTTTGATTTGTTCAGATAGATTACCGATTTCTGCGTCGCGATCCGTATTACTGGCTTTAACCGCTTTTATGGTCTGGTTTCTTCTGTAGATCGTTTTATTCGCTTTTGTCAAAGAGGTAGACAAAGAGTCATTGATGTAATTCAATTCTTCATAAGCCAATTCAAGGCTATCTACTTCAAATTCTAAGTTGTCTTTGATGTCATTGAGTTCAGCCATTTCGGAACTTAGCCGTTCTGTCTTATCTATGTAAGACATTTTTTCTTGTTTTTGGCTATTCCCCCACCATCCGGTATAGGCTAATAATAAAGCAAGGATCAAAGCTACAACTCCTAAAATATGTTTGGTTTTCATGGTAGAAATTTTTGAATACCCAAAGAAAAAATAGTTCTCAGGTAAAGCAGACGGTTTAAACACCTGCCTTGGTTGTCAAATAAATTTAATTGAAATTAAAAACGATTCGATAAATCAAATTAGTATTTCTAAAAAGTTATCCTTTTGATAAAGGAAGCTCATTAAAAACGAAAGGCCAAAATTAACAAAAATTATTTAGTTAGAATTAGGAATGAGTGATCCCACAGTGAGGATGTACCAAAGTACAACCTTACACATAAATCACTAGTGGAATTTTTACTTAGATCTAGCTGTAGTACTTCATTCATAGACAACCTTCAATATTATCAAAAAAATAAAAAGGCCTGGTAAATTGAATTACCAGACCTTTATGATGTCTAATGTTTGGGTTAGCTTTTGAGGTTATTTCAATATATTGAAATTGTTATGTTGTATTTTCTATTATGGTATTTTACAATTATTGGACTAGCTTAAACTTATTTTTTTAATAATTTGCAATTTGACACGGTCAAAAAACTACGAAATAACATTTTGCTGTAATTTTTATAAAACTGATAGTCAGTAAGTTAAGAGTAAAAAGAGGGTGATTTTATTCACGCATTATTTGTTATTTGTGACAGTATTACGGAGGGTAAGAAAAACCCAAAAAAGGCCTTGCAAGTAAAATTTTACTTGCAAGGCCTTTTAATAATATAACTATAATGGTCTTATTCTGAAATAATGCCTCTGATGTTCCAATTTATGCTTTCGGAAGTTCTATTGGTATAAGGCAACCACTGACTATCACTGCTTGAAAAGAGCCAATCACCATTTGACCTGTTCGGCCCAGCGTCACATCCAATTGATTGTTGGGTTTGTGAATGCAATAATTCAATGCTTATCCATATATCTTCTCCACCAAGAACAATTGGATCAGACAAAGTATATTCATTCCATGAAGGTGTCGCAATTCCATTCGTCACATCTACATCAACTATTTTTGCACCAGGACTGCTACTTGTTCCTTGTCCATAGATGACTAATTTACAAACATCAGGTTGCCCTCCCATAAACCATTGAACACTTGTCATTTCTCGGCCATCATAATCGGCCAAAAGACTTGCTGGAAAGCGAACTGCAGCTTCATGTGTACCTGCATCTAATAATGGACCGGTGACATTTTCTCCATCATATTGAAGGATATTTGGTAAATCATCGTCGCCGCAAGAGGCAAACAGCATAGCTGCCATCATAAAGAAAAGTAGTTTCGTTTTCATAAAATTTCTATTTTTAAATGACTGGATAATTATTTTTTTGTTGTTACAGAACAACTTCTATAAATGTAACGTAAATAAGAGAATCTTTTTACTTGAGTTATTATTAAACTTTTGTTAAAGGACTTTTGTTTCATACCTGTTGATCAGCTAAATAGGCTTTTCACTCATTTTCAAATTAAAACAGATACATATGTTTGGCTTATTTAAAAAAGATCCCGCAAAAAAACTCCAGAAAGAATACAATGAAATGATGGAAAAGGCAAGAGATGTGCAGAGATCAGGTGATCTGAAAGCCTATGCTGCTTTAATCGCAGAGTCAGAAATTCTAATGGATAAGATAGAAGCGTTGAAAAAATAAAAAATACGATGGGAAAAATCCAAAAGTAGAACCATGGCTTTTGGTGAAGAAGGAACATTTACTAAGATTGCAAAATCCTAGTAAATGTTCCTTGTTTTCTAAGCTAATCCTAGCTTGGCATTATTAGGAATAATTGCTCCTTTTTTAAATACGATGATTCCAGAACGAACAACGAAATGTTCAGAATCCATGTCTTCCAAGCTTTTGCCACCTCGTGCAACTACATTATTTCCAATTCGACAATCTTTATCAACAATACAGTTTTCTAAAATCGTATTGTTTCCAACACCTAAAGGAATTTCTCCATCAGGATAAACGATTTCTTCTAGTGATTGGAAATAGTCATTGCCAAATAAAATACATCGTTTTAATTTACTACCCTTGCCAACTCTTGAACGAATTCCTATCACACATTCGTCAATAGTATCTGCTAAAATCATACTCCCTTCTGCTACTACAGAACGGATAATGGTTGTGCCATTTATTTTTGAAGGAGCAAGCATTCTAGGTCTTGTGAAAACAGAATTGTTGCGATCGAATAAATTAAATGCTGGGATATCATCCGCTAATGCTAAGTTGGATTCAAAGAAGGATTCTACCGTTCCAATATCTTCCCAATATCCTTTGTAAGGATAACCCGCTACACGATAGCCTTCATTTATTGCAGCAGGAATAATTTCTTTTCCAAAATCAACTGCACCTTCATGCTCTGAAAATAATTTTTTAATAATTCTTTTACTAAAGACATAAATACCCATACTTGCCATATAAACCTTGCCTGAATTTCTATCTGCTTCAGATACATCAGATTCCCATTGTGGCAGTAACTCTGGTGCTGGTTTTTCAATAAAAGTATTGATCATTCCTTCTCCATTCACTTTCATAATCCCAAAACCCGGAGCTTCTTTCGCAACAACAGGAATAGTGGCGATCGTTACATCCGCATCTTTATCAATATGGTATCTAGCAAAAGCTTCCAGATCCATTTGATACAATTGATCACCAGAAAGAATCAGGATATAATCATAATCGTGGTTGTACAAATGACGCATACATTGGCGAACAGCATCCGCTGTGCCTTGATACCACATTTCATTATTCCTTGTTTGCTCAGCAGCAAGAATGTCCACAAAACCATGGCTGAAGGTGTCAAAATTATAAGTGTTTTTGATGTGTTGATTCAAGGACGCTGCATTGAATTGTGTAAGAACAAACATGCGGCGTACGCCTGAGTTCAAGCAATTCGATATAGGTATATCAATCAAACGGTATTTACCACCAATCGGAACCGCTGGTTTAGAACGTGTTTCTGTAAGGGGATATAATCGCGATCCAGCTCCTCCTCCAAGGATCATACATACCATTTTAATTTTCATGAAATAAAATTTTAGGTTAATTGATTATAGATATTACTGTATTGCTCTGCTGAGTTTTCCCATGAAAAATCTAGAGCGGATATATTTTTTCTAACGGACTTGAATTTCTTGGTATCCTTATATAAATCAACTGCACGACTCAATGCGATCAAGGCTTCGTTTAAATTAAAATTATCAAATCGGATACCCCGACCGTTCTCACTTGATTCTTCTAAGTCGATAATGGTGTCTTTTAATCCTCCAACGCTTCGCACAATCGGAATTGTACCATAGCGCATTGCATAAAGTTGATTCAAACCACATGGCTCTACTCGTGAAGGCATCAAAAGAAAATCAGATCCTGCATAAAGTTGATGAGCAAGACCTTCGTTGTATTCAATGCTAACACCGATTTTGCCGGGATAGATGTTTGGTAATTGTGCAAGCATTCCTTCAATCGCTGGTTCACCAGATCCAAGAATAATAAATGCACATTCTTTTCCCGCTTTCAAAAAGTTAGCAAGCAATGCAGGAAGCATGTCTGCCCCTTTCTCTGCTACCAGTCTTCCGATAAAGGTTACCACAGGAAGTGCTGGATCCAATTTGAAATGATCGGTTAACTTCTTTTTATTTCCTTTTTTATAAGTGTCTAAACTTTTGCCTAATTTTTTAGCAATAAAAGGATCTTTTTTCGGATCCCATACTTGTGTATCGATTCCGTTTAGTATACCGACAGACTTAGGCAACTCGTTTAAAAACAACGATTCCAATCCAGCCGATTTTATTCTCAATTCATTTAAATATCCAGGAGAGACTGTCGTGAGCTTCCAACAATTTTTAATGGCGGAAGCCAATGGGTTAATGGTATTGTTCCAATCCAGCAAACCATGCAAACGCGTATCATGGTGTGGCAGCAAATACATTCTGCGCCAGCTAAACGACCCATGGTAGACACCATTGTGAATAGTGAAAACAGTAGGAATAACTCCTAGGCTTTGGTATTCATAGGCATATTTCACCAAAAATGGAATTAAACCCGTATGATGATCATGGCAATGAAGGATATCTGGTTTTGTAGGTTGATTTACCAACCATTGGAGAACAGCTTGTTGGAACGATAGGTATCTTTCGGCTTCATCTTTATACCAATTCCCTGCTTTATCAGAATAGACCCCTTCGCGATCAAACTTTCCAGGGATATTAGCAGTATACAAAGTATAGCCAAGATCTTCGCCCGTATATTTGTCTATAGAAAAGGAGACTTTTTCGTGATATAAATAAAACTCACCAGTGTATACAGATTCAAATGATTGTTTTGAGATCCAACCGGTTTTGTATTTTGGAATAATCACAGAAGATTTGATTCCAGCTTTGTTTTGATATTTAGGTAAAGCACCAACTACGTCTGCTAAGCCGCCAACTTTTGCGGCTGGGTAGCATTCGGCACTAATGTGTAAAACTTCCATTTGGTTGCCTTGAGTCAAATTTGTATAATGAGAGAATAGTTTTCCCGTTTTAAGTAATTGAACAAAAGCTTCAGTTTAATTTATCCACTTACTTTTGTGAGTCGAATTTATAAAACCATTGATAGGCTTATTCATTGACCAAAATACATAAAACAAACGTAATTTTTAATTTGAGTACCGTATAAATTTGAATTAGTATTTTTAAGCTAAAGAAATATACTTTTTTACCTTCGCCAGAGCTCTTAAGATCAATGGTTTTTATAAGAATAAAATATATAATCAACATCCTGTTTTGAATAGACGCATTAGCACCTTCCTTATCTTCTTCCTATTCGGTCTGACCTTGAATAGTCAGTCTTTTATTGTCCAAAATTATTTGGCTCAGGATGGTCTTGCTCAATCTCAGGTATATGCATTACTACAAGACAGTCGAGGGTACATTTGGTCAGGAACGCAAGGTGGTGGGCTAAGCCGTTTTGATGGCTTGAATTTTAAAACTTTTTATACCAAACATGGAAACTATATCAAGGCCATTGAAGAAGATTCCAATGGACTCTTATGGATTGGAACAGACAAAGGCTTAGTGCAATACGATGGGATTAATTTTACCATCATTCTGGAAAATGAATTAAAAGAGGTTCAATCTATTTTGGAAACTTCAGATCAGAATATTTGGGTTGGATGCAAATCGGGACTTTGGCGATTTGATGGAAATAGTTGGAAAAATATAGGAGAAAAGTTTGGATTGAATACACTAAATGTCAATTGCTTTTTTGAAGATGAAGCAGGTATGCTTTGGGTTGGTTCAACTAGAGGAGCATTGCAGTTCGAAAAAAACAGACTCGATTTTATTGACCGTTCGTTTAATTTGAGTGGCGTTGATGTGCAGACAGTAGCACAAGATAAAGACGGCGCGATTTGGATTGGGACTTTGACGGCCGGGGTCAAAATAATCAACCAATCAGATATAAATGAACTGAACGTTTTAGATGGTTTATCATCCAATGCTGTTCAATCTATTTTTAAAGATAAGAAAAACAGAATGTGGATCGGGACGCAAGATGCTGGTGTTTCCATCTATTCCCTTGATGAACAATCGATTTCTTATTTGCAAGAACACGATGGTTTAGAAGCCTCGGATATCAGAGCTATGGTGCAGGACGAATGGGGCAATTATTGGTTGGGAACTTCAGGGGGAGGCTTGACAAAATGCCAGGAATCAAATTTGCCTTTCGAATATTTTGGCAATAAAGATGGTCTTTACGAACGGGAAGTATATGCGATCGTGGAAGACAGTATTGAAAATATTTGGTTGGCGACGGCTAGAGGATTGTTTAAGAAATCGAAATACAGTTTTGACAATTATGGAGAAACAGAAGGTTTTGTAGATTCAAAATCAAGAGCGCTTTTTTATGACAATGAAGACAGATTGTGGATAGGGACAGACTTGGCTGGACTTGCGGTTTTCGAAGATGGAAAATTTGATTTTATAAACTCTGCAAATGGATTGGGAAGTAGGGGAGTGAAAAGCATTGCACAGGATGCGGCCGGAAATATTTGGGCTGGAACCGTGAGCAATGGGATTACAAAAATAGAACGAAAAGATTCTTTGGTCATTTATTATGACAGCAATTATTTAGATTCGCTTCGAGTTATTTTAGGAAGTTTAAGTAGATCAGATAGTCTTCTTGTTCGGCAAGATTCATTGGTTACAACCAATCGTTTGACTCGCTTTACCAGAGCGGAAGGTTTGCAAAGCCTCTACATCAATTGTCTCTTCTTTGATCGAGAAAACAAACTTTGGTTTGGAACCAGAAATGGCGGAATTGGATGCATTCAGAATGACAGTTTGATAAGGACCATTTCTACTGAAAACGGTTTGCCAGATAAAGCAGTTCGTTCCATTACAGCCGATGCAAATGGAAATCTTTGGCTTGGAACCGCCACCACCGGAATATCTAGAATAGAATTTAACAAAGACACTTTTGAAATCAGATCCTATGGTATAGATGAAGGATTGTTTTCTGAGAATATTTATTTGCTAAAATTCGATGAAGATCAAAATCTTTGGGCAGGGAATCAATCTGGAGTAGATCGGATAGCCTTTGACGAAGCGGCCAATATCACAGAGGTACAACGTTTTGGAATTGAAGATGGATTTGAAGGCGGAGAAACTTGCCAAAATGCAGTCTATCAAGATCAAGACGGATTTATGTGGTTTGGAACGATGAATGGATTGATGAAACATATACCAGGTAGGAAATTTCACAACCCACAAGCACCAAGTCTACATTTCGAATCCATACAATTGTTTTATAAAGATATAAAAAACAGTGACTTTGCGCCTTGGTCGGATCCTTGGAAAGGCTTGAAAGAAGGTTTGGTTTTGCCACATAATCAAAATAGCCTTGGCTTTTCGTTCAAAGGAATCAATCATTCCAATCCTGCCAAAATAACTTATCAATGGCAGCTCAAAGGATATGAAAAAGAATGGTCACCTGTATTGAATAAGTCAGAAGTTTCCTATTCTAATCTTCCTCCTGGAGAATACGAATTTTTACTTCGAGCTTACAATGAAAGTGGCGTTACCAATGATCCTCCTTTGAATTTAGCATTTGAAATAAAGAGTCCTTTTTGGCAACGTTGGTGGTTCAGAATTGCATCGGTCTTGGCCTTGGCTTTATTGATTGGAAGCCTGTTTAGATTCCGCATCAATCAAGAACGGAAAAAAGCAAAAGAAGAACGATCACGTTTAGAATTGGAAAAAAACCTCTTGTTGCTAGAGCAAAAAGCATTGCAGTTACAAATGAATCCTCATTTTATTTTCAATGCCCTCAACACGATTCAAAATCTTATTGGTCAAAATGACAATCAAAATGCCCGTTATCAATTGGCCAAATTTTCTAAACTCATGCGATTGATTTTGGAGAACTCCAGAGAAAGTACAATTCCTTTAGAGTTGGAAATTAATACACTTGAAAACTATATGGCTCTGGAAAAATTCAGCAGAGGAAATTCTTTTGAGTATGAAATAATAATTGATGAGTTAATCGATCCGGAGTCAGTTCATATTCCACCAATGTTGGTTCAACCTTTTTTGGAAAATGCCATTATCCATGGAGTTGCTCATCGAAAAGAAGGTGGAAAAATTACGCTTGAATTCAAGGAAGAAGAAGCAAGGTTGGTCTGTCATGTTACAGACAATGGGATTGGAAGAGCTAAAGCAGCGAAACTTAAAAGTCAAATAGAGCAGCAACACAAATCCATTGCGCTAACAGTTACGAAAGAACGATTGGATAATTTATTTCCCAACAGAAAAATAAAGAACAGTCTTAGTATTGTAGATTTGAAAAATGAAAAAGGAGAGGTGAATGGAACGGCTGTTCAATTGGTATTGCCGATGTTGATAAAGTAAGAAACGAAACTCGCCCCGATGAATTTTTTCAAAATTAATATCTCTTCTCTCTGACGAAATGGGAGTAGAACCTGTTAAGAATTGCGGTGCAATTTAGGCTATGAAAACCTGAGGATTATAAAATAAAAACTCCATCATCAACGCAAAGACAACTCCCTTCTCTCTGGAGAGAAGGGCTGGGGATGAGTTCTTAAAAAGAACTTCTGTATAAAGGGTTGTTGAAGAGATGGTTGAAATTAACTTTCCCCTACAAAGCATCCAACATCTTCACCACCATCGGCTTTTTACGCAAAGAAACCGGAACGCGTGAATCGTCCTTCATGACCAAATAACCACCCTCCGTTTTGACGTATTCTTTGATTTGATTGCTGTTTACCAAATGAGATTGGTGAACACGAACGAAACCGTGTTCGTTCAACATTTTGTCGTAATCCTTCAATGTTTTTGTAACCAAAAGTTTGTCAGAATTGGCAAAGAAAAACGTAGTATAATTTCCGCTGGATTCACATCGAATAATGTCTTGTATTTCTGTCACTTGAATCTTTTCCAAAGTATGCAAGGCCAAACGTTCGGGTTTATTTTGAGTTTTTACTGTATCCAGCAAAAGATCATATTGCTCGGTATTGTCTGACTTGGACTCTTGTTCTACTTTTGCCACAGCTTCCACCAATTCATCCGGATCGATGGGCTTTAATAAATAATCTATCGCAGAAAACCGAAAAGCTTTGATTGCAAAGGCATCTGATGCAGTGGTGAAAATGATTTTAAATTTGATCTCTGGAAGGATTTCAAGAATATCAAAACCACTGCCGTCCTGCATTTGGATATCCAGAAAAACCAGATCCACTTCTGTTGCTTTTAATAATTTAGCTCCACTAACTACACCATCTGCTTCTCCCAATATTTCAACTTCAGGACAATAAGCGGCCAAATCTTTTTTCAAAGTTTCCCTGGCTTGTTGAACATCATCTATGATTACTGCTTTTAGCATTGTATTTGGATTCTAGAATAAAGAATTTAAAATCTATTTGAATAAAGGAAGAAACCTCAATTTAATTAGACTGGTTTCATCATTGCCGGTTTCCAGTCTTTTCCATTTTTACTTTCCAAAAAAACTGCGCCTGCATCTTCAATACATTTTTCTATCGAAGTGTATTTAAAATTGAGTTTTTCAACAGACTTGTCATTTTTGTAAAAGAAACTACGGCTCGAATGTCTGGCCGTTTCTTTTGTTACTATTGGTGTAAAACCGACCAGCGATTTCAACCATTCAACCCGCCAAGCAACCTCCCGCAATAAAGGGTTTACTTTAATAATCGGTGCAGGCTTTCCAATGCTTTTGGCAATGGTAGAAAATAATTTTTGATACGTTATGTTTTCTCCAGTGCAGACAAAACGTTCGCTGTGGAATTCGCTTTCCATTAGTTCGACACTCATTTTGGCAACGTCTCTGACATCAACATATCCAGAAGTCCCTGTAGTGTAAAACTTCAACCCTTTCCACACTGTTCTAAAAAATGAAGCTGTTCCGGTATCCCAAAATCCACTTCCCAAAATAACCGAGGGATTGATAACTACAATTTGCAATCCTTCTGCCATCCCTCTCCAAGCTTCTTGTTCAGAAAGGAATTTGCTGATGGCATATTGAGAATTCAAATCACTTCTTTCCCACTTACTATTTTCATCAATCGTATCACCATCCTTTATTCGACCGATCGCAGCGATAGAACTTACGTGCAAAAATTTCTTAACCTTTTGATCTAAAGCTGCATTAATAACATTGGAAGTTCCTTCTACATTTACCAACATCATCTTTTCTACATCCTTTTTTAGATGTGAAACAAAACCAGCACAATGGTAGACTTCCTCTTTGCCTTCCATAGCTTCTTCCAATGCAAAAACGTCAAGGATATCTGCTTCAATCCACTTGATTTGATTTTGAAACGAATTGACGAGATCCATTTTACTGCTTTTTCGTTTTAAGGCAGATATATTGGTATAACCCTTCTCCAACAATTCTCTTAAAAGGTAGGCCCCAAGAAACCCTGTCCCTCCAGTAACTAAAACAGCTTTATCCATTCTTACTTTTATTTTCAAATATTATTTTTTAGATTTTTAGACTAAAAGACTGTTAGATTTCTAGACTAAAAGACTAACTATCTACCGTCTAACCGTCTAACCGTCTAACCGTCTAACCGTCTAACCGTCTAACATCTAAACAAAAACTTTATTCCCTTGATAAATTGCTCCACCAATGGTATCCCGACTTGCTCCAGTTACGGTATGCATGCAGTTCGGAATATTTTCAATTCTCAAAACGCCAAGCAAAGCCATTAAAGCAGCTTCTTTGAATTCGATGATTTCCTTAGACGGCATTACCAATTCAATATTAAATTCTTGTTGACAGTACTCTTTTATTTTTGCTATTAGAAAACCATTGTGCGCTCCTCCTCCTGTGACAAACATCTTATAACTATCCTTCTCTAGTTTTTCTTTTTGTACAATGGTTTTAGCAGAAAGACCGATCTGTTGGGCCAACTGCACACATGCAGTATGCAACTTGTCTTCCCATGAGCAAGGATAAATCATGTACTTAGGCACCATGTTCGTTTGAACCCATTGATTGTCCAAAGATTTTGGATAAGCCTTTTGGAAAAAAGGGATTTTATTCACCAACTCCAATAAGTCTGGATTCAGTTTTCCGCTTGCAGCAAATTGTCCATTGTCATCGTAATCTGCATCCAGTTGCTCTGCCAGAATATTTAAAACTTGATTAGCTGCACCAATATCAAAGGCTACATATTTTTTCCCAGTGTTGCACGTAATATTTGCAATTCCTCCTAGGTTCAAATAAAAATCAAAACCAT
Organism: uncultured Saprospiraceae bacterium; assembly: GCA_938041325.1. Classification (GTDB taxonomy): domain Bacteria; phylum Bacteroidota; class Bacteroidia; order Chitinophagales; family Saprospiraceae; genus CALIAG01. The sequence goes on from CALIAG010000269.1 coordinate 39,876, forward strand.
CAAATAAATATCGATCCGCTAAAGGTGCCAAGGGAGTACCTTCTCCTTCTATGGCAATATCTTGCGTCCTGAAATTACTTACAACAGGATATCCTGTGATGGCAGCCAAGGCAGCACCGTCTCCAATCTGAACAGTTAATCGATTTTCAGGATAATGAAAAACGGTATGTCCATGTGAAGCGATGAAGTCTGGTTTTATTTTATGTTTTTGAACAAAGTCATTGACCAATTCTCCCATGTAATGACCAAAATAAGTGTGGGTCTTGGAGAAGACCAAAGCATTTTGATCGTGCAATGCCATTAATCGTTCTTTCCATTTTTCTGAAAATGGAACCGTTTCTGCAATTTCAACATCCCAGCTTTGAATAGCCAAAGATTCTTGTTGAGGAGTGTTGTCTATTTTAAAATTACAAAGTGCAATATCAAGTCCATCAAGAGAACTTCCTGACATTAAGCCGATGCATTTATATGTTTTGGAGGCCATACTTGATTTCTATTCTTCTTTCTTAAAATTTGCTAGTGTGAATTGAGCCACGGCATCAATTTCTTCTGCTTTCAATACTTTTTTAAAACCCGTCATCATATTTTTTCCTTCATTGATAATGGCAATTCTTTCCTCTACAGTAAAGGTGGAAATATTCAAGTCTTTTGCTCCATTGATGGCCATCGCGCCATCCTGGCCATGACAAGCAACACAATATTTTGCATAAACCGCTTTGCCTTTCGCTAGCACTTCTGGATCAGGTCCAGAGTTGTTGGCACAAGCAAGAATTATAAAACATATGCTTATTAATGGAAATAGGATTTTCATTATATTTCTTTTAGTGAAATTCAATTTTACGAATTACTACGAATGTAAAACTAATTTTTAGCATTTGGTTTTCAAAACTTATGAAAAATAGGAAGGAAACTTATGAAAGGCTGATATCTTTGTAGGGAATAAATAGAATGTGTTGAGCAGAAAAAATAATTCTGGGATAATTTTATTGGCTGCAGGGGGATCTACCCGCTTGGGCCATCCCAAACAATTGCTTCAAATCGGAAAGGAATTGCTTATCGAGAAATTACTAAAAACGGCACTTGCTTCCGAATTTGATAAAGTAACCGTGGTTTTAGGTGCTTATGCGGCCGAGATCAAGGAAAAAATAGAAGATTTCCCCATAGAGATCGCAATAAATGAAGATTGGGAATTGGGAATGGGTGGTTCCATTCGCAAAGGTCTAGAAGCTTTAGAAGAAGTTGAGTATGCAATGGTTTTACTCGCAGATCAATATATGTTGGGCTCAGAAGATTTAAACGCTATGCGTACTGAGTTTTTAAAAAAGGAGCAAGACATCCTCGCTGCAAGCTATGAAGACAAGAAAGGCGTTCCAGCAATTTTCGCGAAAAGTAGGTTCAAACAATTGAAAAGTTTAAAAAGCCAAAGTGGAGCTGGGAAAATTATCAGCGACTATTACGACAATGGACCATACCAGCTTTTTCATTTGCCGCAGGCAGCTTTCGATATTGATACAGAAGAGGATTATCAATTGGCTTTAAAGAATTTAAACCTTCTGTAGTTTTTGTATCTAAAAACAAGAAAATTTCCTTCTTATTTATATTAGAAATACTTCTCAGATATCATGCAATTGAGTTAAAATGCAAAATTCCATTTGTAGATGAAAAAAAAGCATAAAAAACCGAGGAAACTTGCGAACTAAAAATAGTTTCCATCGTTTTGTTAAGTATCGGAGTGAAATAGCTTGCAATAAATGGTTAAGATTTTCACTAAAGTCATTTTCACTAAAACCTATTTATTGTGACTTATTGCTTGCTTCGAATTAACAAATATAAATGGAATCACAACAAAATATTTTTGAAAAAGTCGAAGAGTTGTTCTTTAAGTTCGGTATAAAGAGCATAACGATGGATGATATTTCCAGGGAAATGGGAATATCCAAGAAGACTTTGTATCAGTTTGTTGAAAATAAAGCGGATTTAATTGAAAAGACAGTACTCCAATTTATTGAAACGGAGAAAGTAGAAATTAAGTCGGTCCACAAAGCAGCCAATGATCCTATAGAGGAATTATTGCTCATTGCCAAACTTGGACTCCGACACGTTAGAAAATTACGACCTACAACAGTATACGATCTTAAGAAATATTACCGGGATTCCTGGAGTTTAATCGAGACCTTTCACCATAGCTATTTTTATGAGTGCATCAAAACTAATTTAGAAGAAGGAATAAAGAAAGGAGTTTATAGGAAAGACGTAAATCCGGAGGTCATCGCAAAAATCTACGGCTTGGCCAGCTTTAGTCTCGTAGATGAGAATATATTTCCACTCAAAGACTTTAATAAGGAAAGTTTATTTCACCAATATATCTTTTATCATATTCATGGCATCGCTTCCGAAAAAGGAATCCAGCTATTGAATAAACATTTAAGCAATGGAAACATTTAACAATGCTAACCCTGATTCAAAATCTATGAAAAAACGAGTTAAAAACTTACTTGCGATTTTGGGACTTTGCCTACTTTTTACTTCAAGTAGTTTTGCACAAGAAGTTCCAAAATACACTTTGGAAGATGCGATAAAATACGCATTGGAAAATAGTAATTCAGTAAAGAATGCACACATCAATATCGCGGATGCACAACAGCAGATCTATGAAAGGCGTGCTTTTGGTTTGCCTAGATTATCTGCAGGTGTAGATCTTCAACATTTTGTTCAGGTGCCTAAGACCTTGGTCCCTGCACAGTTTGTAGATCCCAATGCACCCGAAGGGGAGTTTGAAGAACTACAGTTCGGAACAAAAAATAATGTCACCGCAAAACTAGATGCCTCAGCAATGATTTTTGATGGCAGTTATTTTACTGGTCTTAAAGCTGCAAAAGCATATAAGCAGTACGTTCAAAAAGAATTATTGCAAAAAGAACAGGACACTCGCAACCTTGTCACTGAGGCTTACCTCCCTGCATTAATCCTGGAAGAAACTCAAAAAACAATTACTAAAAATATTGAGAATATTTCCACCCTACTAACCGAAACGAAAGCATTGTACAAAGAAGGATTTGTGGAGCAATTGGATGTAGACCGATTGGAATTATCAATTGCGAATTTGAAAACGCAACGCGCCACTTTAGAGCGACAAAAAAACTTGGCTTATAATGTGTTGAAATTTCAAATGAACTTTCCAGTCATGGATGAAATTGAAACAGTAGATGACATCGATGCATTATTGTTGCCAGTATCAGAGGATGATTTGACCGGAGCAATTGCTTATGAAACCAGACCGGAATACTCAGTGCTTAAATTTGCCGGTCAGCTCAACCAATTAAACATTGATCTTCAAAAAAATGGTTACTTGCCAAGCTTAGGAGCTTTCGGTTCTTATCAACATTCTTTTCAAGGAAACAAATTATTTAGAGACAATAATTACATTCCTACACTCGTCGTTGGTTTGCAACTGAATGTCCCAATTTTTGATGGCTTTGAAAAAAGATCCAAAGTAAATAGAGCAAAATTAGATCTTGATTTACACAACAATCGAATCAAAGATTTTGAAAGAGGAATGACCTTAGAAGTCGCAAACGCTAGAAACGCTTACATGGATGGCAAAGAAAAATTGGCCAATCAACAAGTCAATTTAACTTTAGCAGAACGGATTTACAACACTTCAAAAATTAAGTACAAAGAAGGTGTTGGATCCAGTATCGAAATCGTTCAGGCAGAGCAAAGCCTTTTTACAACTCAACAAAATATCATCCAAGCTAAGTTCGAATTATTGCAAGCAAAAATTCAATTGGACAAAGCTTTAGGTAAGAAATAATTGGTCAAAAATAGAAAACTAAGTAAATAATGAAATACCTATTACCCATATTCGCTGTACTCTTTTTTCTAAGCTCTTGCGCAACAGAAACCTGGCCGGAAGATTTAGCTGGAAAAAGAACACTTTTACAAACCAAAAAAAGTGAGTCAATAAAAATCAAAGAAGACATTAAAAAATTAGAAACGGAAATAGCTTCCTTAGATACAACAGTAAAAGTCAAGCAAAGAAGATTAGTAACTACAATACCAGTGGCGAAAAAAGATTTTTCACGATTCGTGGAAATCCAAGCAAGCGTCCAAGCAGATGATATGGTAATGGCCAGTAGTGAGACCGGAGGTAGAATTGTGTCAATGACGATGAAAGAAGGACAGTTTGTAAAAAAAGGAGCGCTTGTAGCTTCTGTCGATTTGGAAGCAATCAATAAACAAATAGCTGAACTCGAAACGTCTTTGGAATTGGCGCAGGATTTATTCGAAAGACAAAAAAGATTGTGGGACCAAAACATCGGTTCTGAAATTCAGTTTCTTCAAGCTAAAAACAACAAAGATCGTTTAGAAAAATCACTCGAAACGATTCGCTTTCAAATAACAAAAGGAAATGTCTACGCACCAATTTCTGGAGCGATTGATCGCGTCTTTTTAAATGCTGGTGAAATGGCAGCTCCTGGGCAACCCATCGTTCAAATTCTCAATACCAGTAAAGTGAAAGTGGTCGCTGATGTACCGGAGAAATATTTGCCTAAAATTAAAAGAGGACAAAATGTTACCGTTAAGTTTCCTGCTTTAGAGCTTGAGAAAAATGCAAGAATAAGTTTGTTGGGAAGGACGATCAACCCCGCGAACAGAACTTTTGCAGTAGAAGTAAACATGGCAAATGGCAATGGAACTCTGAAGCCTAATTTGCTTGCGACAATGATGATCAACGACTACGCAGAAAAGGGGAGAATTGTCATTCCAATTGAATTGGTACAGCAAGAAGTTTCAGGTAAAAGTTATGTATATATAAAAGGAGAAGGGAAAGATGGCCCTATTGCAAAAAGACAATACATTGAAACCGGTGAAAGTACAGAGGGAGAAATTATCATCACAGAGGGGCTGGAAGAAGGAGTTGAAATGATAATGGAAGGAGCAAGAGGTCTTGCGGAAAACGAATTAATTGAAGTCAAAAAAACTAGCGAAGAAAACAATGGATAAATTTAAAGAAATTATAAAAGGTTTAAGAGAGTTTAAATTGACTTCTCTAGCCGTTGACAATAGCACGAGTGTTTTCTTACTCACTTTCATGCTCCTTTTATTCGGAATGTCAGCTTATCAAAGCATGCCTAAGGAAGCATTTCCAGAAGTAGCTTGGCCAAAGATTTATATCAATACCCTTTACTTCGGTAACTCGGCTACGGATATCGAAAATCTGGTAACCAGACCGATCGAAAAAGAATTGAAATCGGAATCGTTGATCAAGAAAATCACCTCTTCCTCTTTACAGGATTATTCCTTGATTATTGTAGAATTTGACGCCGATGTGGACATCGATGATGCAGCGCGGAAAGTGAAAGATGCAGTGGATAAGGCCAAGCCTGAGTTGCCAGATGATTTGACAAAAGATCCTGAAGTATTGGATATCAATATGTCAGAGATTCCGATTATGACTGTGAATTTGGCAGGGAACTATCCCAACGACCAGCTCAAAGAATACGCAGAATATCTAGAGGAAAAAATCGAAGACCTCAAAGAAATATCCAAAGTGGACTTGAAAGGGGCGATGGAAAGAGAAGTGAAAATTGATGTGAATATCCCGAAAATGGAAAGTATGGAAATCAGCTTCATGGATATTGAAAACGCTGTGAAATCTGAGAACGTTACCATGTCTGGTGGAGAGCTTTTGAAAAATGATTTTAGAAGAACCATTCGTGTAGTTGGAGAATTTGAAAACGTGAAGCAAATACAGGATTTGATCGTAAAGGCAGAGAATCAATTTCCTGTTTACTTGAGAGACATCGCTACGGTTTCTTTTGGCTTCCAAGAGAAAACCAGTATTGCAAGAGCAGACCACCTACCCGTTATATCTTTAGATATTATTAAACAAAGTGGTGAAAACCTTTTGGATGCATCCGATAAAATTAAAATTGTCGTTGCGGAGGCTCAGAAAAATTACCTTCCAAATGACACTCGAGTAAGTATTTTTAATGACCTTTCTATTCAAACGAGAGACCAGGTTTCTAACCTTCAAAATAGTATCATTTCGGGGGTAATTCTCGTTGTTTTGGTATTGCTCTTTTTTCTAGGAATCAGAAATGCAATGTTCGTAGGTTTGGCAATTCCATTGTCAATGCTCGGTGGTATTTTAGTTTTAAACCTAATTGGTTATTCCTTGAATATGGTTGTTTTGTTCTCTTTGATCCTAGCACTTGGATTATTGGTAGACAACGCCATTGTTGTGGTTGAAAATATTTACAGGTATAAACAGAATGGATACAGCGGAGTTGAAGCAGCGAAGTATGGTGCAGGTGAAGTCGCCTTGCCAATTATTGCTTCTACAGCTACGACGCTGGCCGCGTTTTTACCATTGGCTTTTTGGCCGGGATTGATGGGAAGTTTTATGAAATACCTACCCATTACTTTAATCATTGTTTTATCTTCTTCTCTATTTGTTGCGCTTGTCATTAACCCCGTTTTTACAGCAGTATTGATGAAAGTGGATGAAAGACTGGATAGCAAAGAAGAGCGGAATCGCAAGCGTAAAAATTTCTTGCTCGGAGTATTGGTCATGATTCTCTTAGCAGTAAGCGGGCATTTTACACAAACCATGTGGCTGAGAAATCTAATGGGAATTGTAGCAGCAGTGAGTTTGCTTAACTTCTTCGTCTTACGTGGAGCTTCAATTTATTTTCAAGCTAAAATTTTACCAGCGCTTGAAAGTGCATACAATAAATTCATTCGCTGGGTCCTACATAAATATGTTCCAGTAGGCGTTTTCTTAGGAACGTTTTTTCTCTTGTTTTTTGCACTAAATCTTTTGACTCAAAATGCACCTAAGGTTGATTTGTTTCCCATTACCGATCCTTTGTATGTCAACGCTTTTGTAGAATTGCCAATGGGAAAAGACATTGAAGCAACCAATGCAATGATGAAAGATATCGAGGTAAGTGTAGGAAAAGTCGTAAATAAATATGAACACATCGTTGAAGCATTTTTATCACAGATTGGAGAAAATACGGCTGATCCAAATGGTGGGCCTGCTTTTGGTGCATCACCGAATAAAGCACGACTGACTGTTTCATTTGTCCCTTCTATAAAACGGGGTGGAATATCAACATTTGATGTGATGGATGAGATTCGTACAGCAGTAAGTGGTTTTCCCGGTGCGAAAATAGTAGTCGACAGAGAGCAAAGCGGACCTCCTCAAGAGAAACCGATTAATATTGAATTGCAAGGAGATGATGTCGCGAAGTTGGCTGTATTATCGGATAACCTCATTTCATTTGTAAATAGCAAAGACATCGGTGGAGTAGAGGAATTAAAAGCGGATGTCAGTATCGGTAAACCAGAGATGACAATTCAAATAGATCGGGAAGCTGCACGGAGATATGGTGTCTCTACTTATGCGATTGCAGATGCTATTCGGACATCGGTTTTTGGAAAAGAAATATCTAAATTCAAACAAGGTGAAGATGAGTATCCAATCCTGTTGCGAGTTGAAGAATCACAAAGGAATAATGTAAACGATCTTTTAAACCAAAAGATTACTTTCAGAAATCCAGCAAATGGTCGAATTAGCCAAGTTCCGATTTCTACAGTAGCATCGATCAACTATTCTTCCACCTTTAGTTCCATCAACAGGAAAGACCAAGAACGGATCATTACTATTTATTCAAATATTCTGGCCGGGTATAATCCAAATGATGTGGTCAAAGAAATCAAGTTTGCATTGGATGATTTCGAATTGCCTCAAGGCTATTCTTATGAGTTTACAGGCCAGCAACAACAAATGGAGGAAGAGATGGCCTTCTTGAATTCTGCCTTCCTTGTTGCCTTGTTTGCCATCTTCATAATAATCGTAGCACAGTTTAATTCTATTATTTCTCCATTCATTATAATACTATCTGTGGTCTTCAGTACCATTGGTGTATTTCTCGGATATGTTTTCACGGGCATGGACATTATAATAGTAATGACTGGTGTTGGAATTATATCCTTAGCAGGGATTGTGGTGAATAATGCGATTGTATTGATAGATTATATCAACTTACTTATTAATCGGAAAATTGATGAGAAGGGAGTCGCCACCATGAATGACCTGACCAAAGAAGATATAAGAGATGCGATTGTATTGGGAGGAGCGACAAGACTGCGTCCTGTATTGCTAACAGCGATTACAACTGTTTTAGGTTTAATACCGCTGGCAATTGGTTTTAACTTCGACTTTTTCACATTAATTACCAGATTAGATCCTCAAATTTTTATTGGAGGTGACAATGCGGTATTCTGGGGAACGATGGCTTGGACTGTAATATATGGTCTTGTGTTCGCTACATTCTTGACTTTGGTAGTTGTCCCTGTAATGTTCTGGTTGGCTTATTTAGCAAAGTCTGCTTTTAGTTCTCTATTCAAAAAAAGAGAAGAAGTACTTGTTGAACCAGCTGAATAATATTTTGCGGTAATAAATTAATCCACCCTCTACCCTGAATAGGGTAGAGGGTGGATTAAAAGAAATTTTATCTGTCTTTTTTTTCCTGCCTTTTTAGTTAATTTAATATCCTTTTCCCTTAATTTTCCTTTCTTTTTTATTATAAAAATTAAAGACAAAGTACTGTTTATCAGTTGTTTAATAACTTTTTGTTGAAAGCAGAATGAGATTTGTCCTGTCATATTATTGAAAAAAAATATACCCAAGTTGGTATGCAATTTGCAATCTACTAAACCAGAATGCGACATGTAAACGTCCACTTAAAACACCCCATTAGGAAACATAAAATTCGAGAATAATTTTGATCCTAATTTTTAAACTGGCCTGATAATTGCATTTTTTAAAATAGGTTATTAACCTTAATTAATTCCCCCTAATCTTGTAACCTTTCGCTCAAAAGGAGCGTTTTACAGGATAACAAATATAAATAAATTATATATTTATAAAGATATTTAGGGTGAGTGTTTGTTCATAGTTTTTGTTTTTTGTTTTGTCCCCCGGCATTGTCGGGGGAATTTTTACCTCCTCTTGATAAACACCCATTTACTTCCTCCCATACCCTGAGAAATCAGGTTGAAATCATCCCCCTCATTTTGATTAAGATTGTTTGATCTAAATTTCTGGAATAGCCAGTCTTTAGTTCATATGGCATCGAATATTTAGAAGCTCGATCCCCTCCTATCTGATCTTGTTACTGCCTGAGCGCAGATACAAACGGATAGTACTAACTGTAAGGGTAGAGTGTTTTTTATATGTTTTAATCAATGACCCTGCCTTAGGGCATGGGTCATTTTTTAAACTCTCCCAGCACATTCAGGGAATGTGCGAACTTAAAGCGACATAAGATAGTGTTTGTTCATAGTGTTTGTTTTTTGTTTTGTCCCTCCGAATTATCGGAGGGTTTTTTTTTGCCCAAAATCAAAGGAGACAGGGTAAAAGAAAAAGCTGCAATGTATTCAAAAGGATAGAAAAGGTAATCCACGAATTGATCGATTAAAGATCGAACGATCGTGTTTTATTACCACGGTTGCACTGATTAAAGAAGATAGATAAAGGAGAATGTAAAGAGTGGAAGCTAGTTCTATTTTTTTTATAAAAAACCTACCGAAAACCAAAAGAATCACGCTATTCGAAAACCGAAAGACACACGTCCTACCGAAAACCGAAAGAATCACGCTATTCGAAAACCAAAAAACACACGTCATACCGAAAACCAAAAGAATCACGCTATTCGAAAACCGAAAGGACACACGTCCCACCGAAAACCGAAAGAATCACGCTATTCGAAAACCGAAAAACACACGTCCTACCGAAAACCGAAAGAATCACGCTATTCGAAAACCGAAAGACACACGTCCTACCGAAAACCGAAAGAATCACAAAGTATCATCCCGCACCCAACCATCAGAACCTCTATCTCGAGCTTCCCGACGTTCCTGTTCTAACCTGCGACGTTCTTGTTCTAGTCTATGGCGTTCCTGTTCTATTCGACGACGTTCCATTTCTGCAGCAATTCGCTCTGCTTTTGTTTGTTCAAATACATCTCTAGGTAAGAAAAAAGGGCGATTAGGATCTTCTACTTCATTTGCCCAGGAAGGAGCTTCTTCGATTTCATCTTCTTCAATTTCCGATTTGTAAAAAAAAGAGGCAAAAATTCCTACAAGACCACCATACAAATGGCTTTCCCAAGAAATTCCTTTTTGATTCGGTACAATTCCGGCAAACATGCCACTGTAGAAAAACATGACAATCAATGCAAGTACGATTGATTTTACGTTTCTTCTAAATATTCCATTCCAAAATATAAATGCAACCAGACCATATACTACACCACTTGCTCCGATATGGTATACTGGCCTTGCCAAAAGCCAAACTGCTAAGCCCGTTAGTACATAAATCATCAACATACTACGGATAGCAACACTTTGGTAGAAATAAATGATGATCCCACTTAAAGCAAAAAGAGGAACTGAATTAGAAAGGAGATGAGAAAGGTCGTCGTGGATAAATGGGGCTGTAAATATACCTATTATGCCTTGCCAGCTTCTTGGATAAACGCCCAGTTGACCAAGATTCATTCCTGTGACCAGCTGAAATCCATGAATTAACCACAGAACAACGACCATCGCTGCAGGTATTTTCAAGCATTCCCAGAATTTATTGGTGTTTTCTTCCATAATTGAAGACAGGCAAAACGGAGGGTTTATGTCTGTATTAATGTTAAACGTTTCCAAAAGCTCAAAGGTTTTGGAAACGTTTAATCATAAAGTGTCGCAGAATCGAGTTTTATTAAAACCCTCTTAATTATATCGTCTGCGGATTAATTTGATAAATACCTGTGCTTTTTTCTTTCTGTCTTTAGCAGTCCAATTGTATTTGGTAGCGGTTGCAGCAAGGATAGGTTTAGCCTCTTCAAAAGAAGAGTAGCTATTTAATTTTTGGACAACATCATCAAAAGCAATCTGATCTTTTCCAAATAATTCATTTCGAGTAAGGATTTTTTCATTCAGACCCATCGCTTTTCTCAAATCAGGAATAGGCATCGCATTCAATTTGTCTGATAGTTCTCTAGTCTCCTGGTTTTGATCAAATAAATCATCAAACTTTGGATCAATGCTCACAGGAGGAGCGACCTTAGTAACTGGAGTTGCAGCGTGAACTGGTGCTGGAGGAGGAGCAACTGGCTGCGGAGCAGGAGGAACATAAGTAACTCTAGGAGCTTCTACTCTAACTTCGTTGGCTTCTGCAGGGACTTCTCTCCTTATTACCGGTTCTGCTTTAGGCTGACTTACGGTCTTAGGCACAGGAATTTTTTCTACAGGAGTGATTGGTTTGATTACTCGGCGAACAGGGGCTTTAATCTCAGTCGAGCCATTTGAATCACCCTCTCCAACAGTATCGTATAATTGCTTAATGTAGCTAAGCATCAAATCTTTTTCAAAAACATCGACATTGTCTTCATCCAAAGCCATACTTTGATAAAGTCGGTTGATTTTTTCTAAAATTATTTTGACTTGCTTCAATTTCATATAAGTTGTCGTTTTCAGATTGAAATTCTATCTTCGTGAAAGAAGAACAGAATGAATAAGAAGTTGTTAAAAAATGGATTACAATTAAATCATTCATCTATTTTTAAATAACTTCTCTTTTATAAAAAGAAAAAATAGAGTTTTATTGCTTCAAGAAGAGGATTTTGACGAGTTTTTAACCGATTTTTAAGTATAATTTAAACTATTAAAAAGGTAAAAATGATTCGTTTCTTGAGTTAATTTACTTTGAAAAAGCTTTCTGCTTTTATTTTATCCCCTTTTTCAGCATTAAATATCAGGATCTTCTACCCAATTTTTTTGTAAAAATAAGTAATAATTAGCATATGTTTTTAGAACCACATTTTAAAGGTCAAAGAAGCGGTTGGATTGAGGTAATATGTGGATCAATGTTTTCCGGAAAAACGGAAGAATTGATTCGACGATTAAAACGTGCTAGGATTGCAAACCAAAAAGTAGAAATTTTCAAACCAAAGATAGATACTCGATACGATGTTGCCAAAGTAGTGTCGCACGATTCTAATTCAATAATGTCTCTTCCTATTGATAATTCTTCAAAATTATTAGAATTGTCTGAAGGGGTAGGAGTGATTGGAATTGATGAAGCACAATTTTTTGATATGGGTTTGCCGGAGGTTTGTCAAAGTTTGGCCCTTACGGGAAAAAGAGTAATCGTCGCTGGTTTGGATATGGATTATAAAGG
>CALIAG010000270.1 GCA_938041325.1 uncultured Saprospiraceae bacterium
AGGATATTTTGAGGGAAGCCGTAGATTTTTTCCTTTGGATGGAAGTAAGAGCAGAGTTAAAGTTGAATTGCTAGAAAAGAATTTCAGCCAATCTTTTGAATCAAATACCGGTGGAATTATAACTATCGCCAATGAAACTACTGTTGAATTTGATGCGAATACTATTCAAAAAGAAGATGGTCAAACGTATACTGGCGAAGTACAAATTGCGGCAAAATGGATGGATCCGACAGCAACTAGTACTTTTGATCAAATGCCTGGAAATTTACAAGGTGTAAATCAACTGAATGAAGAAGTTGCTTTGCAAACTTATGGTATGGTAGCGGTAGAACTTCAAAGTCCTACTGGCGAAGCATTGAACATAAAAACGGGTGAGACGGCCACATTGAAAATGGAAGTTCCACAAGCTTTGTTGAATAATGCACCACAAGAAATTCCACTTTGGTCTTATAACGAAGAATATGGTTTGTGGCAAATTGATGGCACCGCTACATTACAAAATGGATCTTATGTAGGGGAAGTCAGTCATTTCTCTTTTTGGAATTGCGATTATCCAGGAGAGTTGGTAGAAATTGATTTCACTTTGTTGGATGAAGCAAGTAGCAATCCTTTGCCAAATACGGCAGTTCTAATTTCTGTAATTTCTGGCGCGAGTTCTGGAGCGGGTTACACCAATGAAGATGGTTCTTTAAATGGTTTGGTACCTGCGAATGAAGCTTTGCTTCTAGAAGTGATTGGATTGTGTGGGGAAGTTATTTATTCTGATGAAATAGGTCCTTTTGATGCGGATGCTTCTTTAGGAAATATTGCTGCAACATTAAATGAAAATACATTGACGATCACCGGAACGGTAGGATGTGATGGGGTTCAATTGACGGGAGATGCAGTTGTCTTGATTTCTTTTGACGGATATACCGTACATCACTATACAACAGATGGTACTATTGATTTTTCGACTACAATATGCTCTTATCCTGAAGAGGTTATTGTAACTGCGGTTGATCTATCTAACTTAAACCAAAGTGAAGTATCTACAACAGCATTTTCTGAACCATTAAATATTGGTGCCATAAACACTTGTAATGGTGGTACTTTATCAGATTTGATTAGTATGACTATTGATGGAGAGACAAGAATTTATCCACTTCCAGTACACCTTAATTCTTTCTCTGGCTATTTTGTCGAATACAATTCAGGTCAATCTTATGTAGGATTTGGGGTGTATGGAGATGGAGTAGGAAGTTTTGGTGGTCCAAACGGAAATCAAATTGAAGCTATTTCTGATGGAGATTGGACTTTTGCTGGATATTTTGAGACCTTAGAAGTAGAAACTTACGGAGAAGTAGGAGAGAAGATCACAGGAAGTTTTGAGAATATCAACGATTTCGATGGAACGACTACTGAAATGACAGGATTCTTTATCATTACACGCCTTCAATAATTAGATTACAACAATAAAAAATTGGGGACAACCTAGGTTGTCTCCAATTTTCATTCTTTTGAAAATAATAAATATTGTATTCCGAAAAACAACTTTTAGAAAATTGCAAAAAGGGAGATAAGCCTAGCCAATATGAATTGGTTAAGCGTTTTAGTCCTTCCTTACTCACGGTATGTCGAAGATACACACGCGACGATGCCATGGCTAAAGATGTTTTACAGGAAACGCTTATTCGGATTTTTAAAAACATTGATTCCTTTCAATTGGACAAACCTTTTGGACCTTGGGCCAGACAAATTGCAGTCCGTAGTTCGCTACAATGGATTCAAAAAAATTATTTCAAAAGAGAATCCGCAGTTGAAATTTTTCATACAGAACCTAATCATGTTCCAGAAGTTTTTAATAATCTAGGGACTGAAGTAATTCTTAAATGTATCCAAGAATTGCCAGTAGGATATCGCACCGTTTTTAATTTGAACATCATAGAGGGATACAGTCACAAAGAAATTGGAGAGCTACTTGATATCAGCGAAGGCACCTCCCGTTCTCAGCTCAATAGAGCTCGCCGTTTACTACAAACTAAATTGACTGACTTGCAAAAAAGAGCGACCATATGAATAAGAAAGATTTTGATAAAAAACTAAAACAAGATCTGGACAGTTATCAATCTCCGATTAATATTGACGAGATATGGTCTGCGATCGAACCGGATGTAGATTTAATTAATGCTAAAAAAAGACGCAAAAAACGCTTCTTTTTTATATGGTTTTTTGCAGGCTTAATTCTTCTAAGCAGTGCAGGCTATTTGTACTCGCTTTATCAACTAGAAAACCAAAGTCCTATAGCCAAGGAACATTCTAAAAAAGAAGTTCCTCTTGCTTCAATCAAAAAAACGGAAGTAGCAGTAGATGCTGAAACAGATCAAATAACAAAATTATCGGAAGCAGCAATCCTTCCAAATACCTCCAATTTAAATTCTAAAAAAGAAAATAAAAATACTCCGTCATTAAATAGCCAAGAATTATTGAAACAAGAAATTGACAATGCCTCAAGCAATAGCGTTTCAAATAATTCTAATCAAGCGGGAGAAAAAAATATAGATGCTTCTTTTGTAAATAGTAGCTCTATAGCTGACTTTGATATTAAACTCAAAACTACTACACTTTCTACGAACACAGTTGATAATTCTAAAGTTGAATCGACTGAACGGTTTAATGATCTGGTTGAAGAATTTAAACCTTCGAAACCAGTCGAAACCTCGAAAAAATTGGAGTTAGAAAAAACAACTTCGTTATCGTCTTTGGACGCGATCGAAATAGAAGCACAAGTCGAAAACGGAATTCTTAATTTGGAGGATTTGTTTGTATTAACCGAAGAAGAAAAAGAAGCATCAACAAAAAAGAAAAAACCTTCTGCTAAAAAGAAAATGCAATATTTTATTGAGATGAATTCAGGTGTTAGTGCAGCTTTCCGGAGCTTAAAAGATCCGTCCGGCAGCAATGCTAATCTGCTGCAACTTCGCGAAGAATTCGAACATACCTTAGAAGCGGTGCACGGTGGATTCCAAGTTGGCCTGCATTTTCCAAAATCAGATTTAGCGTTTTCTACAGGAATTCAATATACACAGATTACGGATTATCTAGAGATCAATGATAGTCGTTCGGTATTCGATACCATACCTGACGGAATTCAGTTTTATTACAGAAATCTTGATAACGAAATCATTCCATATCATGGTGAGGTAATTAATGAAGAAGTAATTACGCGGAGGAAAAAAACGTACAACGAATTTGTATTCATCGATATCCCTTTGTTAGTAGGTATTCAGAAAAATGTAGGATCGAGTGAAAGGCTTGGTCTTGGTGTACAAACAGGTGTTTTTGTGAACATCGCTTTGAATGCTTCTGGAGAAATAATAAATGAAGATTCTGAAGTTGAGGACCTTAGCCCATCTTTTAATTCTAAAATGGGGGTCAGTTATTACCTTGGATTGACTTCGGCTTATGCTTTTGGTGAAAACAAAAAACTATCACTACAACTGAGTCCATCTTTCCGCTATATTCCTAAATCCTTGACAGTGGATTCTTATGGACTGACCCAAAAGTATTCCTTGCTTGGAGTGAATATTGGTTTGCGTTTGAAGTTGTAAAAAAAAATAAAACCACGGATGCACGGATTTTTTTTAGGATTACTTGGTCGTGAATGGAAAATACAGATTCGCGAATTTTTTATCCATTTTTAATCCGTGCATCTGTGGTATTCTCTTCCCGATCGTTCGATCTTAATTAGAGAATTCGTGGTCAACCTCTTTCTGTTCATCTCTTTTTTAATCCGTGCATTCGTGGTATCCCTTTCCCCTTTTTACGAACTACAAGACAACATCGAACAACCGACTTTGTTCCTTGCCCATTCCGGTCTTTTCGCAAACCAACGCTCTGCCTCTACCTGTTCTGCATAAGGTTCTTTCAACAATTGATACAGCTCTTCAATAATACTGTAATCTCCTTTGTCCGCAGCGTCGATGGCCAATTGAGCCATATAATTGCGCAATACATATTTGGGATTTACTTTGTTCATTTCAATTGCTCTTTTGGTATCCGATCTTTCTTCTTTTTGTAGTCGAGCAGAATACATTTTAAGCCAATCCTTCCATTGTTCCAAAACGGAACCTTCTAATTCATTTGGTAGATAAAAAGCTTTGTTTATTTTTTTAAGAATAGCCTCCGGTGTGTCGGTTTTCTCTACTCCAGCAAGGAGTCTGAAGAAAATGGTCATATCCGTTTCTGTTAAACTCAGCACTTCTTCCAAAGATTTGAAAAGCGGAAGATCATCATCAGAAATTTCTTCCAATCCAAGTTTAGAACCCATCATAAAAGAACTTTTTATACCATAGGCAGCTTTGTACCTTTCCAAGGCATCTTCAAAAGGTTTAGGATCTTCCACTAACGGATAAAGTGCATTCGCTAATTGATACAAATTCCATAGCGCAATAGAAGGTTGGTTGCCAAAACGGTAGCGCTTGTGTTGACGATCCGTTGTATTGGGCGTCCATTCATTGTCATAACCTTCGAGCCAACCATAAGGACCAAAGTCAATGGTCAAGCCGAGTATAGATAGATTATCGGTATTCATCACGCCGTGTACAAAACCAACCCGTTGCCAATGAACGATCATTTCCAAGGTTCGAGTGACGACTTCATTAAAAAAGGCGATATAGTTCTCTTTTGTTTGTCCTTTAATTTTTGGAAAAAAATGTTTGATGGTATAATCGGTCAGTTCTTTTAATCTCGTAAAATCCCCGCGACTGGTAAAGATTTGAAAATTACCAAAACGAATAAAAGATGGAGCAACTCTACAGACAATGGCTCCTTTTTCGTATTCAGGATTTCCGTCGTAAAGCATATCTCTCATTACTTGATCACCGGATAAGCTCAATGATAAGGAACGAGTAGTGGGGACGCCTAAGTGATGCATGGCTTCGCTACAAAGATGTTCACGAATAGAAGAACGCAGTACCGCTAGACCGTCCGCAGTTCTTGAGTAAGGCGTTTCTCCAGCTCCTTTTAACTGCAATGCCCAACGCTTGTTCTTGTTTTTGATTTCAAACAAATTGATTGCTCTTCCGTCCCCTAGTTGTCCAGCCCAATGTCCAAATTGATGTCCGCCGTAACACATCGAAAAAGGATTCGTTCCTTCATACACTTCAGTCCCCGAAAAGATGTTTGCAAATTTTTGAGATTCCCAGTCTTCCTTTTTGAGACCAATTGTTTTTGCCAATTCAGGAGAAACGTGAATTACTTTTGCATCGCCGGGAACCTTGGGGGTTACGAAAGAATAACAAGCATCAAAAACCTGTCTGGGAGAATTGTTCTTATTCTTATCTGCTGGAAGTTCTACATTGAAAGTGTCTGCTATATTGAGTTGCATATTTTTTAGTATAAACGCTTGTGTTCTTTAAAAGTTTTCAGCCTTTGCCATTCGAATAAATTAAGATACATAAAGGTAGATTCTTACTGGTATTTGAGACCTATTATTTTCGATAAATCAATGGGTCTGTCTTGATAAAGGATAAGATTATTGATTCTCCAGCCCTCATTTATTGATTGTTTTTTCTGGTAAAAAGCCCCCATTAGGCGTGATTTTGTACTCAAATTGCTTCTTTTATACATTAATTTTAAAAAAAATAAAAAATATATTTTACTACTAATGTCAAGAAAACCAAATAGTTAGCTATGCAATCGGGAATAGTAGTTCAAATATTTTAAATGATAGTATTGCTATTATTTACAATAGTTTATATATTTGCATGGTGTCCAGATAAAAAGCTTTAAAAAGTTTGCTGGATTTTCTTCAAAAATCATATAACAACCAAAAAAATTAGATTAAGCGGTATTAGCTTAACCTTCTATCGTAATGTCTTTTGTCAACTAATAAATTTAATTAAAATGAGTACTGAAAAGATCGGAATCTTAGACAATTTAAAAAATGACTTACCAGCCTCAATAGTCGTTTTCTTAGTAGCTGTACCTTTATGTTTAGGAATTGCCTTGGCATCTGGGGCTCCTTTGTTCTCTGGAATTATCGCAGGAATAGTAGGAGGAATAGTAGTAGGCGCATTGAGTGGATCACAGTTAGGCGTAAGTGGACCAGCTGCTGGATTGGCTGTTATTGTATTGACAGCCATTCAAGAGCTAGGGGCTTTTGAAATATTTTTGCTAGCAGTAGTAATAGGTGGTGTTTTTCAAACAGTATTGGGCTATGCAAAAGCAGGAATCATTGGATATTACTTCCCTTCTTCTGTAATCAAAGGGATGCTCTCTGGAATTGGTATCATTATCATTTTAA
>CALIAG010000271.1 GCA_938041325.1 uncultured Saprospiraceae bacterium
TAATCTTATTGCAATCATCCAATCCTGCCGCTGCCAATAATTCCACAAACCCTTCAACCGTTTCTTTGTGGTAATTTGCCACTCTTTGTTTTTTATCTGACACCACCAACCCTTTCACCAATTCCGCATCTTGAGTGGCAACGCCTGTGGGACAAGTATTTTTATTGCACTCTAAAGCTTGTATACAACCGACTGCCATCATCATTGCTCTTGCGCTGTAGCAAATATCTGCACCAATCGATAAAGCTCTGAATATATGAAAACCGGTAACTATTTTTCCGGAGGCAATTATTTTAATGTCCTTTTTCAAATCAAATCCTACCAAAGTATCGTGAGCAAAAGCAAGTCCTTCTTTAAAAGGCGTTCCTACAGAATTCGAAAACTCTAAAGGAGCAGCACCCGTTCCTCCTTCCCCACCATCTACAGAAATGAAATCTGGTTTGATTCCTGTTTTAATCATCGCTTTACAAATGGCAATAAATTCTGACCTGTTGCCAATACATAATTTAAAGCCTACCGGTTTTCCTCCAGACAGATCTCTCATCTTTTTCATCAATTCCAGTAAACCAACTGGTGTACTAAAAGCTCTATGAAAAGGAGGAGACAGCACGTCTTTACCCATTTCGATATTCCTAATTGCGGCAATTTCTTTGGTCACTTTTTTTGCTGGCAAAATACCTCCGTGCCCAGGCTTAGCTCCTTGCGACAACTTCAGTTCTATCATTTTGACATTACTCTCTTTCGTACGCATGGCATAAAGGTCGTCATCGAAATTTCCATCTTTAGATCTACAACCAAAGTAACCCGTTCCTATTTGATAAATCAGGTCTCCCTGAAATTCATTGTGATGAGGAGAGATTCCTCCTTCTCCTGTATTATGTGCAAACTTTCCAATTGCTGCGCCTCCATTTAATGCCTGAATGGCTGCAGAACTTAATGAACCAAAACTCATTGCAGAAACATTGAGTACGCTACAGCTATAAGGTTGTTTGCAATCTGGTCCTCCGACCACGACTCTTGGATCGTGATTTAGATTATGCGCATCAAGTGCTGCAATGGAATGATTCATCCATTCATAACCCTCTGCATATACGTCGAGCTGCGTACCAAAAGGAGCCGTGTCCAAGTCTTGCTTTGCACGTTGATAAACGATGGATCGAAACATTCTTGAAAATGGTGTCCCACTCGTATCTGATTCAATAAAGTATTGGTAAATTTTTGGTCTAAACCATTCCATCACATATCGAGTCCGTCCTAGTAATGGAAAATTCCTTGCTATCGCATGTTTTTTCTGGAACATATCATAAAACCCCATTCCAACAAAAGGAATGACGACCAAGTAGGCCCATAAAAATGCAGGCCAATAGAAATATGCGATTGCAGCAACTCCGATTAAAAGCAGAATTGATAATACTGTAAATTCATTTCTCATTAGATCAAATAGTTAGGTTATTGGCATTGAGAATCTTCGACTAATTGCCATTTATGAAATGAAATTAAAAATTTCCAAACAAATACTTGCTATAGGATTGCTTTTGAGTGAAGTTATTTTTTCTTCTTGGAAAGAATTATTGCTTTTTTCGACCATTTCGCGAGTTCTGTTTTATTTTCTAAAACATCAACTGGAACTTCATAATAAGGCATAGTGCCTCTTCCATGCTTATGTGGTCCCATTCCGCGGGAAGTAAAGTCTTCTCTGTTGCCATCGTTTACTTTCAGGCGAAAAATATCGTCCATTATAGCCCCAAACATTCGAGCTTCATGAAAAAAGCCAACTCCACCAAACATTCTTTTTTGGGTAAATTCACCAACTTCAGAAAGTTGATCAATAACGAAATTGAGGTAATCTTCGCTTACTGGCATAAGTCAATTTTTTAGTTTAACAGACAGATTTAGTAGCTAAGGGAAAGGAAACGTGTTACAAAAGCCATTTAGACTAAGTATGCAATGCTTTTTTTATTTGGATTCTTTTAAAAAGTGCTCTATGGCCAATCGATAACCATCGAGGCCAAGTCCAACAATGACACCGATGCATTTCGAACTAAAGTAGGAATGATGTCGAAAGGTTTCCCGGGCATGAACGTTGGAGATGTGCACTTCGATTACAGGAGTTGTGATCGCACCAATTGCGTCTGCGATTGCGATTGAAGTGTGCGTATATGCCCCACCATTCAAAACAATGCCGTCATAATCAAAACCAACTTCATGCAGCTTATCTAATAATAAACCTTCATGATTGGATTGATAATATTCTAAGTCGAGCTTAGGGAATTGGGTCTGGAGCGTCTCGAAATAATCCTCAAAAGACTGATTGCCATAAATCTCTGGCTCTCGTTTTCCAAGCAGGTTTAAATTCGGTCCGTTTAAGACAAGTATTTTCATAAAACTGTTCCTATTCTATAAGCATTTAAAGATTAAGAAATGGTACAAACTGAATTATCACTTTGTACCATTTCTCATTGAATTAGCTATTTTAGTAAATTCTAATTCGCCATTTCAGAAAGGAATTTGATTCTAATCAATTGTATTTCTTCCTTGGTGACATCGTCTTCCTTCAGTTCTTCAAACGCCTTTTCTACAGAATCAGTTTCAGCTTCCATGAAATATTCGTAAATATCATCTTTAGAATATTCATCTACATCTTCTTCGATGATATAATCGATGTCCATTTTTGTACCAGAATTGACGATCATATCTAATTCATGAAACAAGTCTTCAATAGAAAGTGCATTACTGGTAGCAATATCATCTAAAGTTAATTTTCGATCAATTCCTTGAATAATATTGATTTTTACTTTAGACTTATCTGCTACTTGTTTAACTACAAAATCAGTTGGTCTTTCTATATCGTTTTCATCCACATATTGTGCAATCAATTCAATAAAAGCCTTTCCATATCTTTTTGCTTTTCCGATACTTACTCCATTAATTTTGGCCATATCATCCATACTAATAGGATATTGAGTAGCCATATCTTCTAAAGAAGGATCTTGGAAAATTACAAATGGAGGAACGTTCTTTTGTTTAGAAATACTTTTACGAAGATCTTTAAGAATCTTCATCAAGTTGGCATCTAATGCCAAGCCTCTTCCTTGCGTTTCATCCACATCTGATTCAGTCGTAAAATCTCTATTTAAAGCAATGTGAAGGTCAAAAGGTTTTTTAATAAAATCATAGCCTTTCTCCGTCATTTTCAGTAAGCCATAATTTTCAATGTCTTTGTAAATGAAGTTTTGAAGTAGACAAGCTCTGAATATGGTATGCCAATAAGTTGGATCTTTTTCTTTTCCCACAGCAAACAACTCCAGTTTATTGTGTTCAAAATCTTCCATTTCTTTTGTCCCATTGCCAAGCATAAAATCAACCATGATTTTTACACCGTAATTTTCTTTGAGATCTACGATGGATTGCAAAGCATTGGCAATATCTTCTTTGACTTCAATTTTTTCTTTAGGGTGCCGACAATTGTCGCATTTTTTCTCACATCTTTCTTCTGCGTAATTCTCACCGAAGTAATGCAATAAAAACTTACGTCGACAAGCAGAGGTTTCTGCATAAGCAATAATTTCTTGCATCAATTGGCTTCCCATTTCTCGCTCTGCTACAGTCTTATCCCGGAGGAATTTTTCGAGTCTTAAAATATCTTTATAGGAATAGAATGCGACACAATTGCCTTCCAATCCATCTCTTCCCGCACGACCTGTTTCTTGATAATAATTTTCAATTGATTTTGGGATATCAAAATGGATTACAAAACGTACATCCGGTTTATCAATACCCATACCAAAGGCAATGGTTGCCACAATGACATCCACTTCCTCCATCAAAAAGTCATCCTGTGCTTTGGATCTTGTTTTGGCATCTAGTCCGGCGTGATAAGCGGCCGCTTTAATCCCATTAACAACCAATACTTTCGCGATTTCTTCTGCGGATTTTCTTGCCTGAACATATACTATTCCAGACTTGTCTGCCATCCCTTTGACGTACTGAACAATGTTTTTAATTGTTTGCTCCCGTTTTACTTTTGGACGAACTTCGTAATAAAGATTGTCTCGATTAAAAGAAGAAACAAAACTGTTCACTCCGACCATATCCAAGTTCTTGACAATATCGGTCCTTACTTTTGGTGTAGCTGTAGCGGTCAAAGCGATGATTGGAATTGCTTTATCAATAGAATCAATCATTGTTCTTATCCGTCTGTATTCAGGACGGAAATCATGTCCCCATTCCGAAATACAATGCGCTTCATCAACAGCAACAAATGAAAGATCTACCTTTTTGAAAAAGTCTATATTTTCTTCTTTAGTAAGAGTTTCTGGTGCGATAAAAAGAATCTTAGTCTTTCCGTCTATGATGTCACTTTTCACCTTCTTCATCTGAACTTTCGTCAATGAAGAATTTAAAAAATGAGCAACATCATCATCTTGGCTATGGCTCCGAATAGAATCGACTTGATTTTTCATCAAGGCAATTAATGGCGAAATCACAATGGCTGTACCTTCCAACATCAAAGCTGGGAGTTGGTAGCACAATGACTTTCCACCACCTGTTGGCATAATGACAAAAGTATTTCTACCACCCATTATGCTATTAATTATTTCTTCCTGATTCCCTTTAAATTTGTCAAATCCGAAGTGTTTTTGGAGTGCAGAATGCAAGGTCTCCTGCGTAGCTGTAATCATCATCTTTAAGTTCTGATTTTTGTTTGTTACTTATCCTGTGGTATAGATGAACTCATTCGCTTTGATAAGAATAATAGCGAATCTGTAGTTCTTAAAAATAAGTAAAAAACGTGTAAAATTTTACTTGTAATCAATCAATCTTTGCAAAAATGTTTATCGTTTAAACCCACTTTAAAAAAAGTCAAATAATAAGTAAGTTTAATACCAAAGATTAAACGTTTTCAAAAGATTAGGGGGAAGGGTTTTAACACCTCGTCTATAACGAAGAATAAGATCCAAATTTCATGTAGACTGTGTTAAAAATTGTGCATTTTTGACAATCAGGGCTTATTTAGAGCTCCTTTTTTCAAAAAGCTGTCAAAAATAAAAATTTTCACGTGGAAAGCAAAAATCTAATCGTTAAATCTGGGCTAAAAACACTTGATATTGAGGCCAATGCCATCTTAGATGCAAAAGCATGTATTGATGACGTTTTTTGTACCGCAGTAGAAGTAATTTTTGAAGCAAAAGGCAGAGTAATCGTTTGTGGTTTGGGTAAAAGTGCTCTTATCGGAAAAAAAATTGTAGCCACTTTTAATTCAACAGGAACTCCTGCCATATTCATGCACGCCGCAGACGCCATCCACGGCGACCTAGGAATGATCAGGCCGGAAGATGTATTAATTTGTATTTCTAAAAGCGGAGATACTCCTGAAATAAAAATATTATTGTCATTTGTTAAAACCCTGGGAAATCCGATTATTTCTATTTGTACCAATAAAAACTCACATTTAGGAAAGTTAAGTGACCATGCTATTATTATTCCCTTAAAAGAAGAAGCAGACCCTAACAACTTAGCTCCTACTGCAAGCAGCACCGCTCAGCTTGCTATTGGGGATGCGCTTGCGATTGCCCTTCTGGCTCTTCGTGGATTTAGTCCCGAAGATTTTGCTCAATTTCATCCCGGAGGAATCCTTGGCAAACAACTATACCTCAGAGTCGATGACATTTATCTCCACAATGAGAAACCAGAAGTATCTCTTAAAGATGATCTGAAAAAAATAATCATGGAGATCAGTTCGAAAAGATTAGGAGCAACGGCGGTGCTTGAAGAGGATCAAAAAATCGCTGGCATTATTACAGATGGTGACCTAAGAAGAATGATGGAAAAAAACTTAGACATCAATTCTATAACAGCCTTAGATATAATGAGTAAGAATCCGATCAATATCCAAAAAGAAGAATTGGCAGTACGGGCTTTGGAACTGATGCGTGAGAAAAGCATTACTCAATTGATTGTAGTAGAAAATGAAAAATATGTAGGGATGATCCACTTGCATGATCTTATACGAGAAGGCTTGATATGAAACAGTTAATTTGGATCATTGGGTTTTCTTTTCTTTTTTCAACTTGCCAAAACACTCCAATTCGAGAAGCAAAAACCTCTTTTTATTATTGGAAAACAACTTTTCAATTAAATGATTTCGAGCAAGAGGCTTTAGCTAGTTTAAGTACCTCAAATCTTTATGTCCGCTTTTTTGATTTGGATTGGAATCCAAGCTTAAAGGAGATTACACCTGTGGCAAGTCTTGTCACAAATCAGGCAGTACAAATTCCTTTTGAAATCATTCCTGTCATTTTTATTACCAACAGATCTTTTAAAAATTGCACAACTAATGATTTAGACCCTTTAATTGATAAATTAATCGCTAAAGTGGAAAAAGGTTATCTGGCATTTCCCAATCACAAAATTCATGAACTACAAATCGACTGTGATTGGACAGAGCAAACGCGCGAAATATATTTCCTTTTTTTAAACAAACTAAAAACGAAGTTAAAAGCCCAATCTATTTCATTATCAACGACGATTCGTTTGCATCAAATCAAATTCTTCAACCGAACTGGAGTACCTCCTGCAGACAGAGGAATGCTTATGTTTTATAACGTAGACAAAGTTGAAGATCTAGCAACCAACAATAGCATACTTGATTTAGAACAAGCTAAAAAGTACCTCTTTAATTTTGACGAATATCCTTTGACGCTGAATGTAGCTTTGCCTATTTTTAAATGGGGCGTATTATTTAGGAATGGTGAAATGATCAAACTGATCAATGGATTGGAATCGGCGCAATTGCATGATGAGAGCAGATTTCTTAAAACCAATAAAAATCGCTTCGAGGTCATTAAAAGTACTTATCTTGATGCTTATTACCTATATCAAGGCGATGAAATAAGATTAGAAGGAATTGATAAAAATCTTTTAAGCAAAGCAGCAACACTATTAAATCCTTATCTCGAAAATCCTTCTTTGGAAGTGACTTATTATCATCTTGATTCAGTATTGATTAAAAATTTCCAAATTGAAGAACTGGATTCAATCACCAAGCTTTTTTCAAACAACTAATCCCCTTTTGCTATTTTTAAAAAGCAAAAGTACAAGCTTGCTATCTCTCTTATGCTGTGCAATATTAATTGTCTCCCCTCTTAAAATTTCGAAAGGTTGTGGCCCTTATGACACAGGCTTTTCAGGCTACAGTTTTATCAACCCAGCAATCGCAGATCGTGAATCCGAATACGCGCCTTATATTCTCGATTTTGAAGATTTTTATCAAAATGTTGAAGAAGCTGGAGCTAAACAAATCACCAGTAACCTCGAAGAATGGAAAGGTCGGTTTTGTGATCTCGTTTCTATAAAAGATCTTAATGCTGTCATCTACAACAGCAGCCTATCTAATCTGCGTGTTTTACAAACTTCCATTAAAAAGAAAGGCAAGAAAATCGATATCCGTTTTGCAAAAAATGGTTTTGCAAAACATATGAAAAACCACAGTTGCACAGAGACGATTGATTACCTCGTATTTGCAAAACAATGTGAACCGCACGTCACTGCATCCTCCTCCGGCTGGGAAACGCCCGCTAGAGACACGATAGCAATGAAAGAGCTTATTGAAACGGGAAAGAAAGCCTTTTTAAAAACTAAGTCTCAATACATAAAACTTCGATATGCGTATCAGTTAATTCGCTTGCGCCATTATACCAAAAACTATTCTGCTACGATCCAACTCCATGACTATCTGATGCCAAAGGTAGATAAACTGAATAGCATCCTTACGTATTGGATTATGGGACACAAGGCAGGCGCTTTGCAAAAAATGGGCAACTATGTGGAGTCTGCTTATTTGTATTCCGTCATTTACAAAAACGAACCCGGCAAACGACTCACAGCAAAACAAAGTTTTCGGATTAAAAGCGATGAAGATTGGAAACAATGTTTATTGCTTTGCAAAGATGATTCTGAGCGAGCAATGCTTTTTGTATTAAGAGCTCAAAACGAAGACAGCCAGCTCGTGGAAGAAATGAAAAAAATCTACGCACTGAATCCTTTGAATGAAAATCTTGAGTTGCTTTTGGTTAGAGAAATGAAAAAACTGGAGAAAGACCATCTTGGTATTTCTTTCAACAATAAAAGAAAACAAAATAAGCGCTTTCACAAGATCCCTCGAAAATATGCTGCGGAAAATTTAATCGCATTGCAAAAATTTGTTCGTCAAATCGTAAAAGACCAAAAAGTTTCCAGACCCATAATTTGGGAAATAGCAGACGCTTATTTAGAGGTTTTGGCAGGAGACAATTATGCTGCTAGAAAATTGTTTGAGAATATCGACATGGAAAAATGTGACGAAACACTAACGGAACAAGTTGAAGTATTTCGTCTTGCACTAGAGATCAATGGTTTTCAAGAAATGGGAAAAGAGGAAGAAGAAAGGGTTTATGATATTATTAAATACGAAGACTATTATAAGGATTACAAAGATTTACCAAACTTTATAAACGATCGATTGGCAGCACTTTATCAAGAACAAGAAAACCCTGGATTATCTTTTCGAATGCACTACCCTATTTCTGACATGGCGCCTAATCCGCAATTGCCTTTGATCGATGATTTGATGGCATTTTGTAATGAAGAAGATATCAATAAGTTTACAAAAATCCTTACCACTGACGAAACTGGAAAGTCAATACTGAGCACTCTTTTGGATATGAAAGGGACTTACTTTATGCAAAAAGGAAAGATGGAAGCGGCTCAAGAAATTCTAAAACTTATTCCAAGAGAAGATCGAAACATACATCAAGTCAATCCTTTTTTTAGAGATGAAATTAATGATTGCGTTTCCTGCGGCATGCCGGATAGTACGATTCGTTACAATAAAGTTGAGCTTATAGAAAAGATCTTTGAATTGGAGTACCAAGCCAAAGCCAGCTTTAGCGAAGGCGCAAAAATCTATTACAAATTGGGGCAAGCTTATTACAATATGAGCTATTATGGAAACAGTTGGCAAACCATAGATTTTTTCAGAAGTGGAAGCAATTGGGATTATTCAAAAAATGACTTGTATCCTTCCTACCATCCATTTGGAAACAAAGAAAACCATGACTTAAGCCAAGCATTGGCCTATTTTGACAAAGCCATTGAAATCAGTAAAGATCCTGAGCTTTCAGCAAGGGCTGCCTTTATGGCCGCTAAGTGTCAGTTGAATGCGTATTACAATTCCAAAGATTGTGAGTACCGAAGTTGGGGCAATAAAATTCCAGACCCACCTGCCGCATATAGAAAATATTATCGCTTACTCAACTCGGATTATATCAGCACACAATTTTATCAGGAAGCCATTGCGGAATGTAAATTCTTTAAGGCTTATAGTGCGAGGTAGGAAATACAACTACGGGATTTTCACTTTGGCTTTTTTAAAATATTTTCGATGAGACCTGCATTCAAAAAATTTTTCTAACAAAATTGAAAGATTAATTCTCAATAAAATTTTCGTATTCCTTGTTCAAAAGCATAAATCAGCTCACTAAATATTTATGTATATTTGTTCAATTACAATTCCCTTAGGACCCATCTTCAAAATTAAAATAGTAATCAGATGATTTTTCCAGTTGGTGATGATCAAGTACATGGTGGTGCAAAACCGATCTTTAGTTATGCTTTTATCGGCATGAACGTGATCCTTTTTCTTTTACAAATGTCTGTGGAAGGAAATCTGATTTGTGAGTATGGAGCTATTCCAAATGAAATAGTAGGAGGTCAGGATTACTTTACTTTGTTTTCCAGCATGTTTATGCATGGTGGGTGGATGCACTTAATAGGAAACATGCTTTTCTTGTGGGTTTTTGGAGACAACATAGAGGCAACCGTTGGGAATCTTCCTTTTGCAGCATTTTATATTTTAGGCGGATTGGCTGCACATGCAGCGCATATCTATTTTTCTACTGGCAACGAAATGCTTTCTGATTGTTGTTCTATATGCAGCGCAGTTGTTCCGTGTCAGGATGCGGCAAACCTTTGTCCCGGTTCAATTCCTACGGTGGGTGCTTCGGGTGCGATAGCAGCTGTACTGGGTGCTTATCTGGTTATGTTTCCGAAATCCAAGGTTAAAATATTGGTTTTATATTTCTTTCAAACCTTCAAAGTCCCTGCAATTTTGTTCCTAGGTTTTTGGATTGGTCAACAATTGTTAAGTGGATTTGCGTCTTTAGGTCCTGAGGCTGCAGCTTCTGGCGGAGTAGCGTGGTGGGCACATATCGGAGGTTTTGCTTTTGGTGTAATTGCTGGATTTGTGGCACGGACACAGCCGAAGGTAAAAGCAGCTCAACCGGAGAACTACAAGCCGCCAAAGCCGGGAGATTTCGTTTAGCGTATAAATAGAAAGAAATAGATTGTTCTAAGCCACTGAGATTATATAGCCGTGGCTTATGGCCAATTCTTCCCGACTAAAGTCGGAATACATTTCGTGAATCTCTACTTCACCAACTAAGCTAGGACTGCCTTTTCTGATTTCTTCCTCCGTAATAGGTACAGCAAGGTCCTCATACATTTTCAAATATTCTTTCCAACGCAAACGGTTTTGAGGTTGAATGGAATTATCGATTCTTTGCCAAGCCGCTTCTGAATATTTTAAAAAATTATAAATATTAATAGAAGAATCAAAATGTGCAAAATGGTCTGACAAGTCTATAAAATGACTCATGATCCCTTTCTTTTTACAAATTCGATTGAACTCTTTTATTATCCCAAAAAGAATTTCACCAGGTATATGTTCGTATGTATTATTCGAACATATAAAATCCATACTCTGATCCGGAAGTTCCGTAGCCCGCGCATCTTTAATCATCAACTCTAAATTCAATTGTTCACAAATTTGAGTAAAAGAATATTTTTCCGCATCATTATAAACCTCCAATAGTATTGCCCAACGATCTGCATCTATGCTGTCAATAAATTTATACAATCGTCCATCCGCTCTCCAAGAAATAAAGTGTTCAATTGTTTTGAGAATCGAAGCTTTATTCATCCAACTATTAATGTCGATTGAAATCACTTTCCCCATGCCATTTAAAAACAATGAAATCGGAACCACCGGATACCAACCTGAGCCCAATTCCATGCAGACCAAATTGTTCCAATTTTCACGTTGAACGGAACTGTGTTTTTTATAAAACCGCAAGTGATCAGAAGCATGTGTAATCTTCAATTCGAAATGACTATCCGTCAATAGGACGCCTTTGGTCACATACTTTTGAAAGAAGTAATTGATGTTATTTTTAAAAGGAAGGAATGAAATCGTTTTTTGAACAATTGCCTTCAATATCCATTTCTTCATAGAGAGTTCTAATTTCCTGCAAAGTTAGATAAATTGTTCTTATTCTATCTCTCTTGAGCAATCCTTTGTTTTTTATTATTGTGGTCTAAATGATTGATCATTAACAAAACGAAGAACAAATAGAAGGCTACACCAACTGCATTTTCAATGGTATTTTCCACCATAAAAGACAAAAGGGCAATCATAATAATGATTAAGAAGAACGGATGTTTGTAATTTGATTGATAAAAAAGCGGATAGAAAATCGATACGATAAAAAGAATAAAACCAAGAAGTCCAGCTCCTGCAAGCACGGTCATAAATTGGTTGTGTGGCATTTTTCGCGATTCCAGTTCAGGATATAAAACTTGATATTTATCATCAACAGCTTGTCGCAAATCACCTGCTCCTACCCCAAAAATTGGGTTTTCCAAAAACAATGACCATCCAACTTTCAAAGAAAGAACCCTTCCCGAATCTGAATGTCTAAAGTCATTGTCAACTCTCATTCGATGCAAATCATAGGATACAAAACGCCATTTTGCTTGAAGGCTTGGAATCGT
>CALIAG010000272.1 GCA_938041325.1 uncultured Saprospiraceae bacterium
GGGTAAGTTTTATAGTCCCAAATATTATTTACTTTATCTTCTTCTGAACCGTAACGAACGGCGGCTCTAATCGCATGTGCTTCACAATATCGGCAACCTGCGGTTTTACTAGAGAGGTAAGCCAGTAATCTTTTTAGTCCAGCAGTCACTCGTCCTTTATTTTCCATAACCGCTTTATTCATTTCCAAAAATGCAGCAGCGATTCTTGGCCTATGCATCATCGTGAATAAACTATTCGGAGTAAAGCCGAGTGTCTCTTCATAAAAGGCAGCCATTTCTCCTGCTTCTTTTGTTGCATTTCTATCTAAAGGATTGACAAGTGGACGTTTCATAATTGTTTTTTTTTTAAAACTGTTGCAACCTAATTAAAAGGCTAATTCCGCCCAAATAATTTTAGAACCAATACCACACTTTTAACAATCGCGACAATTCCTTACCTTTTTTCGCCCCTCCACGTCTTTTCCCCTTTTCCTCTTTTATCTTATTGTCTTCTCGTCTTCTTGTCTTCTCGTCTTTCAGTCTAACAGTCTTTCTGTCTAACAATCTTTTTTCTGTCTACTCCTCTTTTGTCTCCTTCTCTACTCCCCTATTTCAAAGCTGCAATGACAATATTCTTTTTATCCCAATGCGCATCATCGTGAAATGCAAAACGGGAAGGATTGTACTTTCCAACAAGATCAACATTGGCTTTCTCTGGAACCTTTAAATCCAGCCCCCAAAAAACGCCATTGACCAACATTCTTCTTGTGCCTTCTGACAATAAATCCGTGGCGGCGCCCATTGTCGTGGCCAAACATTTCCCTGCTTTTGCTCCCGGGAGTTGGTAAGTCTTCGTCCAAACAACAGGCATCATTGGATCATTTTGATTGTAAGTGATGGCTTTTCCATCTTTTTCTTTTTTCACCAAGTCTGGTAACTTGCTATCACTTGGACGCATTCCCAATCTAGGATCACTGTCATCTCTTTCCCCATCTCGAATTGTAACTTGTCCTAAAACCAAAGGTTTAGCATCTCCTGGCAAAGGCAATCTTAGTCCATAAACATCTGTTGGTCCCCAGATATCACCATCTTCGATTCCATTAAGAACGGGGTGCTTATCTGCTTCAGGAGCAAGGATGCCTTTTGTGCTTTGTTCGCCATGTTTTCCATGATGTGAAATCCAATGTTCTCCCATCACGAGCCGTCCAAAACCGTCTTTCCATTCATCTTCTGATTCATTGTAGTTGCCGTAGTGTTTGTATTTTGAATCAAATTCAGCTTTCGCAAAATGGAAGGCGTGGGTTGATGTCCTCATTCCCATGACTGGTTTTCCTGATTTCAAATAGGCATCAATGTACGCCATTTGTTCATCCGGTAATGCTCGGAACCTTGTAAAGAGGACCATCATGTCTGCAGATTCTAGCGCTTGTAGTCCGGGTATATTTCCGACGAAATTGGGATCAACTATACCTGGGTTTTTCGGATCCTGTGCAAAGAGTACCGTGCATTTGAATCCGTGCCTTTCCGAAAGTATTTTGGCGAGTTGTGGAATGGCTTCTTCTGATCGGTATTCTTCATCACCGGATATTAGTACGACATGTGGCATTTCGCTCTTGCCATCCCAGGTTAGCCATTCTTTTACAGTTTCTGCGGCAGAAATTGTTGTGGCTGGTTCTTTGGTTTCGTTTTGATTTTTACATCCAAAGAATAATAGCGTGATAAAAAGTAGATTAAAAATTTTCATGTTTTATTTTTTTTAGGTTTCGCACCTACGGCGCTTAAAAATAACCATGTCTCAAATGGCTATAAAAATATCACTCCTCTGGATTTTGATATTATCCATTGGGATTAATTATAAATCTAGCTCCAGAGGAGCGAAACCTTTATAGAATAGTTTATTTTTTTTAAGCGCCATCGGTGCGAAATCTTTTTTTAGAATCAATCCTTTAAAATTTACAGATTGGTTGTATTTTTTAAATTTCAGAAAGCTATTGTAGCAAAGGAGCTATTTCGCTTTTAATGTAAACGCCATCTTCCATCGTCAGACCATCAGGATCGGTGATTGCTTGATCACATTCGTCTTCCATCACAATCCATCCTTCAAATCCTGTCTCCACTAAATATTTTGTAATCTTTTTAAAATCAATAAAACCTTCTCCGGTCCTTGCCCATTTTCCATCAGCATACATGTCTTTGTAATGAATCATATTTACAAGACTTCTGTATTCTTTAACGATCTCAAAAGGATCCATTCCTCCTTTCGCAATGTGTCCTAGATCAGGTGTGTAACCGATCCATTTATTATTCAAACCATTCAACAAAATTTCATAATCTTCTCTTGTTCGGTAGACAGAACCTTCTGGCGAATTAGGATGGTAAGAACATTTAATTCCTTTGTCGCTTGCGCGCTCTGCAATAGCATTCACGCAAGTCAGTAAATTTTGTTGACGTATTTCAAGATCGCTCCGGTCTTTCCCTGGCATTTGTACAAGCAAGTAAATCGTATCTGGAAAATGACTTAGAAACTCCATCCATTTTTCTGCATTGACTTTTTCTTCATCGGTTTCTTTCGAATGCCTCCAATCTTCTACATGACATAAAGCGGCGAGTTCTATATTGTTTTTTTCTAAACTAGCTTTCATTTTTTGTGGGTCTGAAAGGTCTCCAAAAAAACTTGTTTCTGGTTCTATACCAGTGAAGCCTGCGGAGGAACTGACTTCCATGATGTGGTCCAGTTTTCCTTTATAGGATTGCTTGGCCATTTCCCAGGAATACGTTTCAACCGCTAGTTTTATTTTTCCCATTTTGAATACAGTTATTTTGAAAGCAACATAAGTGTTTTAAAACCTGAGTAAAAATTCTGTGGTTCTCTCTCTTTTTATTTACTAACAAATTCTTGTTCCATTTGAATTCGTAAAGAGCAAGTCAATTTATTTTGTTAATTACGTTTTCAACAAAAGGAATTGCTTTCTTAGCATCTTCTTCTGTAGTTGGACAAAAACAAAAATCAAAACACCACCAAGGCAATGGCTCTACTTCTGGCCTGATTGCGTTGATCACTTCAACAAAATCTATCTGTCCTGTACCAAAAGGTGCGTGGGTAGAAGTTTCATTATCGTGTAAAGTTCCATCGCTGTCTATTAAATGAAAATGACCGATATGGCTTTTTAATTTTTTGGCAAATTCAACCACACCTCCGTCCAAAGTTTCTTTCTCTCCTTGCTGGCGTGCGCCTACAACGGCACACATATATGCGTGGCTGGTATCAAAAAGGACTTTAAAATTATTATGATTAACCGCTTCTACTATTTGGATGACTTCGCTTGGTTTGTTGAGCCAGAATCCGGGTTCAAATTCCCAAACCAGTTTAACGCCACTTGCTGCACAAAGAGCTGCCGCCTGGTGCCAGGTATTCGCCAATCGTTCGAATCGAATTTTATACTCTTCGGCAGACAACGCATTAGGAGGACTAATGGTGTCTATTCTCAAAACATCGATTGCCAAATTATTGCAAAAGGCGAGCGCTTTATCTATTGCTTTGAGGTGATTTTTCATTGGAACCTCTGCGGCTGGAACCTTTCGAAAATCCGGTGCGTAGCCAGATATTCCAAGGCCATGATTTGCAATTTGTTTTTGAAGTTCATGGCACTTTTCTTTGCTATTGTAAATATCGGGATGTGGGTGCGGATGAAAGCCATTGATTTCAATTCCATCGTAGCCTGCTTTTTCAGCGTACTCCATAAAAGCTTCAAAAGACCAAGGATTTTTTTCGAATGGTCCAAAAGAAAAAGCCCAGCTTCCAATTGAGAATTTCGGTCGGTTCATAACTTATTATTTTATTGGACTTGTTCCCAATTGCTTTTGATAAACTGATAACCTTTTTGGTAGATATCTTCGGCATCAGAATAATTCCGCCAAACGTTTATAGCGTTTGCGAATGAAGGGATTGCTCTACTGAATGCTTCGATGGTGAGCCAGCCATCATAATTCACTGCTTTTAAAGATCGGAATACTTCTTCCCAATTCACCTGCCCTTGTCCGGGAGTTCCTCGATCATTTTCGCTGATGTGAACGTGCTTGAGGTGTGAGGCAATCGTTTTAATGGCTTGGGCTTGGCTTTTTTCCTCAATGTTCGCATGATGCGTATCGTAGATCGCTCCAACATTCGGGTGGTTTACTTGTTCTAATAATTCGTTTAGGCCAGCCATAGTATTAACGAGATAGCATTCAAATCGATTGAGTGCTTCTGGTGCTAAGGTTATATTTGCTTGAGCGGCATACGAGCCTGCTTTTTGCAACATTTCTATGCTCCATTTTTTTTCGTCTTCTGTTGGAGGAGCTCCAGTAAAGTAGGCGAAGGCTGAATGGAACGGTCCGCATATAAGCTGTGCTCCGCCAGCTTGTGCATTATCTATCGCCCATTTTATTCGATCTAATCCAATTTGTCGAATTGCTGGATCTGGGCTTGCGATATTTTGATCTTCTAAAATGGAGGTGACACAGGTAATGCCCATATCTATGCTGGCGAGGTGGTTGCCTAGTTTGGTGTAATGGTTTAAATCTCCATCACCAAGGGGGACTTCTATTCCTTCGAATCCGGTTTCTTTTAATTGGTCTATTAGTGGAAAATGTTGTTCGGTGACGTGATCTGTCCAGAGCAACATGTTCATACCGATTTTCATAATGTTTTTTTTTATAATCATGTCACCCCTTCGGGGTTTAATCAATAATTGCGTTCTTGGGTTATAAAAAAGTCACCCCTTCAGGGTTCGATTCGTTTAAGTACTAGGTACATAATCAACCCGCCTTTTAAAGTATATTTCACTCTTGACTTTTGGGCTAATTGATTATAAATATTTCACTACTTCAAGGTTTGATTCGTTTTAGTACTCCGTTACAGTCAAGTCGCCTTTTCAGCGTTTGATTCTTTTACTATATATCTTGGTAAGCTATTTTTCAATTTTAAAATAAGATACAAAAACATAAGATGTTCTTAAGATTGAAGATCAATAGCAATATCAATTTCCGAGTAATTGCTAATAAACTTTTTAATTCCATTAAAGGCTGTGAACTCTTCTGGAGCATGGGTCGTTGTAACGATAATCATTGGGATACCGGCTCGGTGGGCGGCACCTGCTCCTGCTGGTGTATCTTCAAAAACTAGACAGTCTGCAGGATTTACGTTTAAGGCATCTGTAATTTTTAAAAATATTTCTGGATGAGGTTTGCCTTCTTTGACGCTTTTAGAATGAAAGACTGGATTGAAATAATGTCTCAAATTCAAATTGTCTAATACAAAATCTACGTTTTCTGGAGGCGCTGCAGAACCAATTGCTAAAGGAATTTTTAGTTCTTTGAGTTTTTGTAAAAACGTTGGTAAGCCTTCAATTAACTTTAACTCTGGTTTATAAATTTCCTGGTACTCCAGTTCCTTTTCTTTGGCGATCTGTCGTCTTTCTTCAATGGTAAATCTATCTCCAAAAAGTCTTTCTAAAATTTCCTCGTTTATTCCATGGATACTTTGTCGAACTTCTTCCAAATCCATTTCCAATCCTAACTTTGACAATTTGCGTTGCCAAGCTCTATGGTGTACCATCATGTTGTCCACCATTGTTCCATCCATATCAAATATTATTGCTTTCATTTTTGTTTGTTGTAAGCATTTCCTTCCTTTTTGCATTGATAAGACTAATAAATCAATACCTGTTTTTAGTAGAGAGAAGTTGCGGGTTAAATTGAAGTGTGAGTGCTACTAAGTTACTTTTTCTTTTTTATTACATCTCGAATTTTAGATGCACTTTCGTAGTCTTCTTTTTCAAGCGCTTGTTCAAGAAGTCCATTTAATTTTTCTATAGTGTAATTGGATAAATTTACTTTTTTATTGGAAGTCTTTTTGCTTGGATTTTCGAGCACAACTCCTGCTTCCTTCATAATGATTTCCAAAGTATAAATCGGGCAACCAAATCTTACGGCCAAGGCTATTGCATCTGATGAACGGGAATCCATTTCCAATATTTCTCCATCTTCTTTTATACCAATAATCAAAGCATGAAAAACACCTTCTTCGAAGCTGGAAATAATTATTTCTTTTAATTTAAAATTTAAAGCATCAAGGGTTGATTTAAAAAGGTCATGGGTAAGTGGTCTGACCGGCAGCATATTTTCAAGTGCAACAGCAATTGATTGAGCTTCAAATGTTCCAATCATTATTGGCAATCTCCTTGAGCCTTTTTTTTCTTCGAGAATCAAGGCATAATTTCCTTTTTGAGATTCACTACTTCCTAAAGCAATAATATTTAGTTCTACTTTTTTCAAATGTTGTAAATGAAGGTTTTGATTATTCTTAAATATAACAAATTGTTTAAAAGAATTAAATTTGAAACGGCAATTAAATTGCTTTTCTTAAACGCTTCATCTATATCTTTGAAGCTTTTCAAAAAAAGCAAATGCTGACATTGGTGTCCTTATCTTTAGTTCAATTTTCCGTTTGCTTTTTTTCTGGAACAAAAGTGGAATGCAACATTTTCATCTTCCACTTCTTTTTCTTTTTCACCACAACAGCCGATTCTAACCACTGTGCTTTTCCTGCAGGCTTGCCATCAAGTGTCCAGTTGGCAAAATTATGATACGCAATCCAGGCCCTTTTCCCCTTCTGTTCAAACTTGATAAATTCAAACCTATTTTTACGGATTGGTTGTAGTGGTTTACTTAATGTATTGGTCATGTAATTAATCACTTCTTTATTTCTCCAAACTTCTCCATTTTCTAAAAGGAGGTAATCTTTGGTATGAAAATCCAAAATTTGGGTGGTGTCTAGTTTTGACCAAATCTCATCAAAAGTATTTTGTACCAATCCGCGCACGGCTTTTTCGTCTGGGGAAATATTTGATTGGGCATTGATGGTTATTGCGAAGAATAAGAAAAAGAAGATAGTGAGGTTGGTTTGCATTTGTTTATTTTTTT
>CALIAG010000273.1 GCA_938041325.1 uncultured Saprospiraceae bacterium
TGCATTGAAAGAAAGGTGGTTGTTTTCCGGGTAATCTTTGAAAACACCTTGAACGATCAAATCGTATTCTGAATCTGCATCACCTAGCGCATGGGTTAAGTTTGTGTTTAAAATTTCACCAACGGGGTTTTCGTCATTAAAGATTTTCTTAGCGAGTGTTTCGCTTATAATAATCTTATTGGGTCCATCCAGTGCGCCTTCTTTTTCTCCAAAAATAAAATCGAAATTAAAAATGTCTAACACAGAAGGATCAGCGACCAATACACTTGGTTCTTCAATTGTCTTGTCTCCAAATTGGAAATCGACATTTTCATTGTTGAAGAAAGAATAAAAACGTGTACTGTTTTCTACTTCAGGATAATCTTGTAAAATATATTCACTTAGCGGTCCAGGCGAACTGGCATAATTCGCTTGCATTAGTCTTGTAGATGTCTGAACAGATTCCGTTTCTACTCTGTAAATTCGATCTTTCTTATCATGAAAAGTATCGTAATTTATTTCAAAATCGATATAGAATAAAATCAATACTGCTGCTGCGATTCCTGCTGTTAAGCATGAGATGTTGAGTATAGAATAGAAAGGCTGACGTTTGAAATTACGCCAGAAGACGATTAAGTGGTTTCTGAACATAGCTTATGTTTATCAATTTAAACAATTGAAAAAAAAATCGTGGCTTCGATTCGAAGCATATGGTGAGAAGACTTAAGGAATGCGATTGCGAAAATATTTCAGAACTTTACTACTAGAATAATATTCGTAGGTCCAATTTAAGGTTTTTTTTTCGAATAAAAAGTTAAGACGAAAAATTAGCGTTGCCATTTAACTTTATATTTGTTTTTTATGGGCATCCCAAGATAAGGCAAGACACATCGAAAACCAACTTCTGCATCTGATTGATTTTCGAATAAGCCTGTTCTTAAGTTTCCTGAATTTTGCCAGGTACCTCCTTTGACGACTCTTTTAGGTGGAGCGTTTTCTTGAAGATAGTTTTCAATGTCAACTAAATTTTTCTCAATTTTTTGAAGGTCATTTTGTAAATATTTGGGATTGAGGTCATTCAAGATTTTTTGATTTTTAACTAGATGATACTTCCACATATAATCGCCCATTCGAGCATAATAATTTCGTTCTTTAGAACGAGAAATTTTCTGTTTTTCTTTTTCTGTCAATTCATACTTAAGGTGGTTTTTTAAGATTAGAATTCTAGTTTTAATTGTTTCCCGATTGGAATCCCAATCTATTAAAGAAGATTTTAATTTAGAAAGCCTTTCGTTAATAAAAGATTTGCGTTCTTCTAATTCATTTTTATTACGAATTGAATTTTCATATTCGGAAGAATATAAACCGATTGCCAAAGGGGTTCCATCGCTGTTAATTCCAAGATACCTGAAGTGCTTCATTCGCCCAAGAAAATCCTTTTCAATATGCATTCCATTTAAATCTTTTTGCTCTGCATTTTTGGTTTTGAATCCATTCTTTTCAAAAGTTTGGATTAAATTTTGAACCTCAGTATTTGGTTCTTCTTCGTAAATATCCATCAGCCATTCTTTGACGTTTCCTTCCATATTTATTAATCCAAATTCTTTAGGATTGTAATCGCCAATACTGGTCAATCTTTGCGGTTTTCCTGCTCGATCATTTTCGTCTGGAACATATTCAAATCCTTTGGAATGATTAGGATCAACTTTGATTATATCATCGTATTGACTGAAATCAGAATAAGAATTTTCAAGAACTCTGTCCCAAGAAAGCGTATAATGGTTTTGGCCATAAGGATGATTGATGGCATTTTCTGAGAAAGGTTTTAAGCAACGTTTTTTATCAATTTCTTTTTTGAATTTATCTTGATTTGCATACTCCCATTCCGCTTCAGTCGGTAGTCTAAAACCAGGCATAAGAATCCCATCGTTAAATTTTATACTGCGCTCGCCGCCAGTTGCTTCATCACGCAAATTTTTTCGAACATCGCCTTGGTATTGACTACATAAATAAGATTCGGTATTAAAACTGTCTTCGTCTTTTTGAGAAGGATTGAAATTCAAAAATCCATTTTCTATTAAAATGGCTTCATTCATTCGATCTGTTTTCCAAATTAAATATTCTTGAATTTGAATCCAAGAAAGCCCTGTTACGGGATAGTAACTAAAAGCAGGATGAGTCAAGTATGAATTGACATATGGATCGTTGAATTTGTAAAGAGAAATTGGTTTATGTTTAGTTGGAATCGCTCTTTCAACAACTTCAGGATAACTTTCGGAATACACAGATATTAGCCATTTTAAATAAATTAAATAGTTGATGTTTGGTTCTTCTGAGACGCTCATGTAAAACGATTCTATATGCTTTTCACCAGGAATGAAAACCATATCGTTTGGAGCATTTTGACCGATGATTTTACTGGTATTTAGGACGGGATTGGTAGGAGTATGTTTTGCTTTTTGGAAAGCAAAAATAAAAGATGTTAAGAGCAGAAGTAATGAAAAATATATTTTCATGTGTTTGAAATTAAAGATGTCGCACCTACGGCGTTAAATTTAATACTCTTTACTAGTTTACAAAGATTTCGTTTCTCTGGAGCTTTAGATGTAAAACAAAATAAGGCTTATTCTTAGAAGATTCGCAATTCAGAAATTGTGGTGTGAATCGATCGTATTAAAAAGCAATGTAAAACTAATTACGTTGCTTTCGTCAAATGATTTTTATATGTTATTGCCTTGTCATAGAAGTTTAAGGAAATAAAGTCATCAATTTTTTTAAGTTTCAGTAAATTTGTATGTTCATTTCTTAACAGGTCAAGACCACAAACATAGTAAGGGCAAGATACAAGTCATTCAGAATTGGATACAAATAAGTTGAAAATCAGCCTGGTGTAGCTTGTTCTAAACTAGGAAAGAGACTAGCAAAATGAATAGATA
The DNA here is from genome assembly GCA_938041325.1 of uncultured Saprospiraceae bacterium. Classification (GTDB taxonomy): domain Bacteria; phylum Bacteroidota; class Bacteroidia; order Chitinophagales; family Saprospiraceae; genus CALIAG01. Next base: position 2,916 of record CALIAG010000273.1, read on the forward strand.
GTAAGAATTGGGTGGATTAATTTTCTGGACTTAAAACCTTCCAGCCCGTTTCAGTTTTGTAGGTATTTAATTTTTGAACGGATTTTGAACCGTCAGGGAAAAAGCAAACTTCCGTAATTATATAATGTTGATCGCTAACTTTTTCTCTTTTCGGAAATGCTCGTTTCACACCTTTAAAACTAGGCAAACCATTTTCTTGGAGACTTTTTAAAAAGGATAGTTTGAGCACTTCTGCAGTTTTCTTAACGATTTCGTGATCCGATTCTATTTTGCCTAATTTCTTAAGCATCATTTTGGCTTCTTCATCAAAGTCTTTGCAAGATATGGCGATTTCCAAGTTTCTTTGATCGTATGCATTTTCTAACTTAAGAATGGCGCCTTCTGGTGTATCGAGATTCGGCAAGAAGTGATCCTCTCCTTCGTCGACATGCATGCCTCCTAAGCTTTTATCAAAATTCACCAAAGCTTGGCCGGTTAAGCCTTCGCGGATTGCTCTTATGGTATAACCACCAATTAATCTGCCGCCATCGATGATCATCCAATCTGAGATTAACTTTCTTTCAATTCCTATTTTTTGACCCAATTTTACGTTGGTCACATCAATCGGTTCGTTTCCAATTGTGCCGAAAAGGTTTCCATCATCATCAAAGTGAGGTTCACTTAACCAGATGTGCTCTACCATTCCGTTGTCAACGATTTTTACTTTTATTGAAAAATAACTTTGATTGGGTTTTGGATTGTTCAGACAATCTTCAAAATATTGAAGGGTAAGGTTTGCTTTTTGAATCCCCCAGTTCATTCTGTCATTTTCATCTTTAACATCATAAACGTCTGGGTTCTCATTTCTGGATCGAACATTTGCATGTGTTTGATCAGACTTGTTTTGTTTGTTTTCTTTATTACCGAAGAGTTTAGAAAAAAATCCCATTTCGTACCGAGTTTGATTGGAGTTCTTAGAGATCCAGTTTATTTGATCAATATAATTTTACTGCTAATGACTTTAACAGATAAATTTATACAAATTGGATACGGCCTTTTTTAATAGAAGGTTTCTTAAAAAGTGCAAACAAAATCAGATTTTTCTGGAGGGAATACGGAAAGGATATTGAATATCTAAGTTTGGATTTAGGAAAAGACTAGCTTTCCAAATCCAGAGAGAATTGGAAAACTAGTCTTGTTTTCGGGAAAAATATAAACCTACGCGGTCTTCTTTAAGAATGGATGCGGCTTTTGATGTATTTAATTTGACCATTATGGTTAGACTCATGCTCACAAACATGAAACCATTTGCAATAATTGTTCGTAGGTCCCCAACCCCAATTCTCATCCGTTTTTAAAAGCCATTCATCGTCTCTCTTCGCAAATTCCGTCAAGGTATTATTGCGAACTTCCGCTAGAATATCTAGGTAAAATTTGAGATTATTCCCTTTGATTTTGGCTCTGCCATTGTCTCCGAGTCTTGAAGGAATATCCCATTTGCTTTTTTCAGTTTCTGACCAACTGCCCCAAGGCATATCTTCAAAAGTATTGAGTTGATAATACCTTTCTGTTGCGGCAAGGTGCCAAAGCATTGCTCCAATAGAGTTGGAATTTTCATCATGAAGATAGTCCAATTCTTTTGTGCTTAAGCGTCGAACTGGATTCAAAATAGTGTCCCGCATCCAATTCATCATTGACACCAAAGTACCAATCTGAGGGCTGTATCCTTTCTTTGGACCGATGAAATTAATGTTGTCATTTACTGTTGTGAAGGTTTCCTCCTTGCTGTTAAAAACAGGAAATGCAAATAGACCAGCAGTGGCAATTCCTGCCTGTTTGCTTTTTTGAATAAAATTTCGGCGATTAATTTTCATAGCTTTTATTTTCGTAAGTTAATATATCAAAGACGTTGGCAAAAATAAAATATTGCAGATAGATTAAGTTTTCTTTTGCTAAAAAGGTTGATCTATTTTACTACTTGCTCTTCATTGTCTTTTTTTAAGAAACTTATCGTTCCAAACCAATAATCCGATAGTGTAAACTTTTCTATCTTATTTGAGGAATCAGAATAGTATCGAACGTATCCATCGTGAGCAGAATTAAAAACTCCTTCCATAACATAATTGTATCGACCAATTTCTTTGTCATCGAGAGATATAATTATTTCGTTTTTTTCTGAATGTACATTGTAGGAAACTTCTAACTCATTGGAATAAAAAGAACCGGTGTATTTTTTTAGTTCATTAGGTGTCGCTTCTGTTGGAGTGAATTTTTCGTACACATAAGGAGGTCTTTCTCCATATTGAAAAAACATCTTATCTTTATTGTCTTCTTTTTTAAAATGTATTTTGAATTTTAAAGGATCAATAACCTCAAACTTATCTTCACCAATAGGAAGTAATCCACGATCTTCATCATCATAATTCTTAAACATCAATGTATCATTCCGCATGTAAAACTTACTGCGGTAACCTGTGCTATAATTAAAATAATCACCCGAATAAGAACTTAGTTTATTGGAATCCATTTTAAAAGCACTTTGTTGTTTTAACTCAGGTTTTGTTTCTCCTTTTTCTTTTGCTTTAAATTCAGCAATTTGTTTTTCAAAAATCAATTCTTCTACAGGTATGACCTTAGCTGTTGCGTTTTCTGATCCATTATTGGTAATGGTAAAAATTACTGTGTTTTCCTGTGGATACATCAGTAACATTCCTGTGAATCCTGACCAATACCCATTGTGACCCAATATCTCAATTCCATTAGCAGTACCATGTTCTAATCCATAAGCATAAGACATTTCTGTACCATTGTTGAGTTTTCCTACTTTACCAATTCTGTCCTTAAACGTTTGGTTTCCAAATTGACCATTAATTATATGCTTCATCCATTTGACCATGTCTTCCAAGCAAGAGTATAATCTTCCATCGCCAGTGGCGGAGAAATTGTATCGATGGCTGACCATAAAATCTTCTCCTTCTTTTTTCGAGTAAGCTATTGCTTGATTTTTAATAACAAGATCAGAGGATTCGAAATAAAAAGTATTGTTCATTCCCAATGGTTTAAAAAGGGCTGTTTGGGCGAATTCATTCAATGTTTTTCCAGAAACTTTTCGAACAATTTCTCCCAGTAGAAAATAATTAGAATTGGAATACCTGTAATCTGAGCCAGGGGTGATGCTCAGTGATTTTTGTTTTTTCAAAAGTTTATAAGCATCGGCATCATTAAAATCGGAATGGTAAGAAATGTCTTTCTTTTCCATCAAAGCGATATAATCTCGGATTCCTGCAGAATGATGGAGCAAATGTCTAATGGTCACCTTTCCTTCTTTGAATTTTGGAAAGTCCACCAGATGTTTTTGTATAGGATCATCTAATTGTAAGAGGCCTTTGTCCTCCAAAGCGAGGATGCAACTTGCGGTAAAATGCATGGTCATCGCTCCTAATTCAAAGACTGTGGTTTGGTCGACAGGAATATCATAAGCCAAGTTCGATTTTCCGAAGGTTTTTTGATAAAGAACTTGATCTTCTTTCACTACAGCAACCGCGCAACCAGGTGCATTTATATAGGGTTTGAAAATTTCATCAATATCAGCTGAAAGCTTATCATTTGATGATGTACTTTGGGTGAAACCACTTTGCGTTAAAGTTATGGAGACTATAAAAGTTAATAGAATGGTCTTAAAGTGTTTGGTAATATTGATTTGCATAGCTTATTTTTTGATTAAAATAGTATGGCAATATTACGCGATTCAAGCAGTTCTGTTGTTTGAAATTATAAAACAGGTATCCAGTTTTATAATATTGGACCTTTTTTAGGCTTTATAAAGGGTTTTTTTTGAATTGAGCAGGCGTTACCGTGGTTAACTTTTTAAAAGTGGCGTAGAACGTCGACTTGGAATTGAATCCGCATTCATAGCCAATGCCCTCTAATGAAAAGCTTTCATTGGATAGCAAAAGTCTTTTGGCTTCTTCTACTCTAAATTCGTTGATATAAGCAGAAAAAGTCTTGTTTAAATTGGCATTTATGATTTGTGAAATCTGATGAGGCAATACATTCAAATTTTCTGCTACAATGGCCAATTTAAGGTTGGGGTTTTTGTATAATTTTTCTTTTTGCATCAGCTCGGTCAGTTGGTCTATCAATTTTTGGGCCTTTGTTTCCGCGATCTTAGAAGAGCCATATTTTGCTTGTTTTCGGAAAAGAATAGAGTCTTTGTTTTTATTAAAAACCAAAAGAAGAATCAGTAAATACAAAAGGAAAGAGAAAGATAAGGCGCCCACAATATAGGAAGTGTATTCTGATGTATTATAAGCAAGCCAAATGAATCCATTTCCAATAAAAATACTAATGATCCATATCTTAAAGCTTTTCTGCTTTTCTCCGCCCTTTTGGAGCGCTTTTATTACTTTTCGCAAAACCACAGCTGTCGCTAACCAATAGAAAAACCATAAAGCGTACACAATTTGAATGATTGTACACCATAAATCATAATTGTATTCCCAGGGATAGAAGATATTTGTAAAGAGCGCGATGGGAATGAGAAGGGCAAGATGGTATTTCCATTCGTTTTCCCAATTGGTAGCCACCTCCGACATCGATTTTATATAAAAGTAAAGAAAGGGACCGATGAAAAAACAAGAAGTTATACCTATCTGAAGAAAAATTGGAGCCAAATCAGGGTTGAAGAAGAAAAAGACAGATTTTCCTATACGAACACTCAAAGCAATAAGTAGCATTCCTAAAAACCGATTTGAAATATGCTTTGGTTGAGCAATGAATAAGAAATAGATTCCAAGTAGGAATCCATTAAAAGCGCCGAGCGCACTAAAAAAGAAAAGTAGTTCTCTGCTGAATTCCATAGCTTCTACGTTCCATTAATATGGAAAATATTGGTTCAATTAACTTTAAAGACAAGAAATATCCTAAGTAATAGAACAAATATAATAATCGAAAATTAAAAGTTAGGAATTAAAGTTTTCCTTTTACAGCATTAACTCAAAGTCTTAAAAAACTCATCGGCATTGTTCATGTGAAGATTTTGTTTTTCGACTGGCATTTTATCAAACATTCGAACCAACATACCTAGCCTTGGATTGGAAAGAAAAAAGTCGCGATGGACGTTCATGAATCGCCAAAACAAGCCATCCCAAGCCCCTTGCCATTCTCCTTTTTTATAATTACTCATTTTTATTACATAATTGCTCCCGCTGATATACGGCTTAGTCGATAGTAAACCTCCATCGGCAAATTGACTCATGCCATAGACATTGGGAACCATTACCCAATCATAGGAATCTATAAAAAACTCCATAAACCATTTGTAAACTTCATCAGGATCAAACTCGCAAAGTAGCATGAAGTTTCCTAAAATCATTAAGCGCTCGATGTGGTGACAATAACCTGTTTTTAAAACTTTTCGTATGGTTGTATCAACGGGTGGTATACCTGTCGTACCATCATAAAAGGACCGAGGAATTTTTCGTTTGAATTGCCAGAAATTGGTGCTTCGTTCTTGCCGTCCTTTTACCTGATAAATTCCTCTTATGAACTCCCGCCAACCAATAATTTGTCTAACGAAGCCTTCTGTTGAATTGATCGGGATTTCATTTTCTTTTGCATAATCGAGGGCGGCATCAAGGATTTCCTGTGGGGTAATCAGTCCCACGTTTAGCATTGGGGTCAAGACACTATGATTCAATATTCCATGTTCTTTTACAATTGCATCTTCATACGTTCCGAATTCATGAAATCTATTGACTAGGAATTGATGCAACCATTGATCTGTTTGCTGTTTGTTGAATGGATAAAGTGGAGACTGAGAAAGAGCACCAATATTATTTGCAAAATGTTTAAGGGTATATTCCTTTGCCTCTTCAAAATGTTTGTTGGAGTCAGGAAAATGAATAGATGGTGGTAATTTTTTTGCAGGATATTTTTTACGATTTTCTGCATCGAAACTCCATTTTCCACCCAATGCTTTATCTTCTTTATCTACTAATATCTTCCTTTTTTTTCTCTGCTGAATATAGAATTTTGTTTGAAAGAATTTTTTCTTTTCCTTCTTAAAGAATGAACTTAGATCTTCCTTAGAATTTAGAAACAAAGGACTCGAATATTCTTGTAATTCAATATTGTGTTCAGATGCAGATTGAATCAATCGTGTTTCTAACCAATCATCAGTTGGGTCAACAAAATGGATCTTTTTTATTTTTTGTTGTCCTAGTTTTTCAACCAATACTCGTATGTCTGTTTCCTTTTGGGTCGCATCAATGTAATGGACCGTTTTTCCTTTCTCTAATAGTAAAGCCTCGTAGCTTTTCATGGTAGCTCTGTGGAATGCTATTTTTTGCTTATGAAAAGGATACTGATTGAAAAAAAGTTCTTCTTCAATTAGATAAATAGGATAAGGCTTATTAAATAAAGGATTTTCTTGGAAAAGTTGATGAGGGAAGATTATATTAATTTCGTTCATTTAATTTTGTTCTGTTTCTTCTACATTTCTCACTGCAATATTTGACTTCCTCCCATACTTTTTTCCATTTTTTTCTCCAGGAAAAAGGCCGTTGACATACAAGACAAATCTTTGAAGGTAAGTGTTCTTTTTTCACAAAAAGTAAACAGGAAAAAATGTAGAAAGTTTATCCCTTTTATAAAGATTTGAGTTCTTTATCAAGATAAATAACGCTAATTACTTATACTATTTTGTCCAGATTGTCTCCTGTTAAGAATTGAACATTTTTAGTGATCTTTTCGATATCCCACTCCCACCATTTCATTTCTAATAATTGCTCAATCTTTTCTTCTGAAAAACGTTTCTTGATTATTTTAGCAGGGTTGCCTCCAACAATCGTGTATGGAGGAACATCTTTTGTAACGACGGAATGTGAACCAATAATCGCTCCGTCACCAATGTTGATACCAGGCATTATAGTCGCTTTATGACCAATCCACACATCATTACCGATCCGAGTATCTCCTTTGTAAGGATAGCTTTTTCCTTCCATTGCATGGTCCCATCCGTTGCCGAAAATTGAAAAGGGGTAGGAAGTAATGGCTTTGGTCAAGTGGTTGGCACCATTCATAATGAAAGTCGCGCCCGATGCGATCATGCAAAATTTGCCGATGTAAAGTTTATCTCCAGTAAATTCGAAATGGTACTTTACATTTTTTTCGAAATTTTTGACATCTTCGAAATCGTCGTAATAGGTGTAATCTCCAACAATGATATTGGGACTTTGAATAATGTTCTTTAAAAAACACAATCTATCATAATGTCCTAGAGGGAAAGTAGTTTTTGGGTCTGGTCCGTTCATGCTTTAGATTTTGGGTTTGTTTAAGAGGAAATTAGGTTTTTAGGCAAGCTCAATTGTTTTTCCAGTTTTAAAGGATTGATCCGCAGCCAAAACAATTCTCAGACTATTAACCGCATCGCGCATATGTTCCGTTAAGTCAAGATCTTCTTGTATTGCTTTCAATAAATATTTTTGTTCCAGTAAACAAAGTCCATCGTGATCGGGTTCATTTGAGGTGTCGTGAATTTCATCTTGTTTTAGAAATTGGCCTTCGGCGTTGGTCGCGGCATAATGAACTTTGAGCCCTCCTGTATCGGTATGCCCTTCAACATTAGAAGAGTCTACAACCTTGTCTACAATACTAACACAACCCTTAGGTCCTATGACGTCTTTCACAAAGAAGGCAGTTTCGCTCATCATTGGTCCCCATCCAGCTTCATACCAGCCAACCGAACCATCGTCAAAACTAACTTGGAGCTGTCCATAGTTATACATGTGTGAATCGATTTCATCGCTGAGTTTTGCACCAATAGCACTGACTCTGATTGGGGTTGCTTGCGTCATCAAACACATGATATCTACATAATGAACGCCGCAATCAACAATCGGGGACATCGTTTTCATCAACTGTTTATGCGTGCCCCATTCTTTCCCAGAACTTTGTTGATTTAAGTTCATGCGCATAACTAAAGGCTTGCCCAATGTCCTAGCAATTTGAGTAAATTTTTCCCAAGCAGGATGTACTCTTAAAATATATCCAATGACCAATTTCTTGTTCATTTTTGTAGCCAGATCAACAATCTCTTGTGCTTCCTCAACAGTATTCGCCAAAGGTTTTTCTAGGAAAACATGAGCACCCGCTTTCAAACTTTTGCTTGCATATTCTGCATGAGTTTCAGGATAAGTGTTTATAGAAACCAAGTTTGGTGACGTTGATTCGAGTGCGCTATGAAAATCGTTGAATGTTGGAAGGTTCCCTAATTCCTTTGATAACCTTTCTCTGCTTTCTGGCCCTCTACTGACCAAACCTACAATTTCAAATTCTTCTAATTGGTGATAAGCGCGAGCATGAGAAGTTCCCATATTTCCGCAACCAACAACCAAAACTTTAATTTTATTTGTAGCCATATTTAGATGTTTTTAATCAACTTTTCTAAAAGTAAAATTATTTATTCGAGATACTAAATACTGCGTAATCTTTTTACATCCCATTTGTGTAAATTTAAAGGGAATGAGATTTAAACAAATAGCCTGTTAACCTGTTTTTCTTTTTTAATGAAAATATAAAGTATAATGCTGAGAATATTATTTTTTCTGTTGACTGTAAATATGCTTGGAGCGCAATCAATTGATATTGCTGCTTCGAATGTGAATTTTAATGTTTCGAATATGGCTTTTAACACCGTGAATGGCACCTTGGGAGAGATGAAAGGTCTAGTGGTTTTTAACCCTTTGGAATTGGCTGATTCTAAATTCGAAGTCTGCGTTGATGTTGAAAGTATTAAGACAGGAAATAAAAAACGAGATGAGCATTTGCTAAAAGAAGATTTTTTCGATGTAGAAAATTATCCAGAAATATGCTATTCTTCTTCTTCCATTTTAAAGAAAGAAAATTACTTTGAAAGCAAAGGAGTATTGAAAATGAAAGGTATTGAAAAAGAACTTGTTATTCCTTTTGCTTTTGAAAACGAATCTTTAAAAGGCACAATTGAAATTGATCGTTTTGATTTTGGAATAGGAGGGAAAGGTGGTTTTATGGTTGGCAGGAATGTGGAAATTACGATTGAATGCGTTTTGAAAGAATAACCGATATTGCAAAGGTGAAGATAAAATTCCGTTGCCCGTCTCTTTCCTCAAATGGTAGAACTTGGACAACGGAATTTTAATTCAATCATTTTATTCTACACGCTTTTCCATCGCAGAAACGCTAGAGATATTGAAGAAGCCCACTGGACGCGGGGCATCCGCCGGAGCATTTTCTTGAATAATATTTGTACTTACATTCGCTGGTGGATTTGCAAATATCCCTGCATCTCCTAAAGTCATCTGTACCTGTGCTTCTTGTAAAAAGAAAAAGGCATCAAGGTTCAAAGAATGAATTTCAATGCGCACTGAATCACCCAATATATATGGAGGAAGTGAATCCACGTCAATGGCTCCATCACCAGAATCTGCCAATCGATTTACATTCGTCCTAATTGGTGTAATAAAAGTAACTCCATCCACCATTGCACCTGCGGTAAATCCTGCATCAAATGCAATATTGAGCTCGCCGGGTTTGTTTAAAAATTGCCCGTTTTTATACGTCTTAATCCAGTACGCATCACCAGGACCATTGATGTCTTTGGCAAAAAGTTCAGCATAATAACCTTCTGGTTGTCCCAAAGACTCTTCTTCAAAAGTAGTGGTAATACTATCAATCGCTGGAACTCTTAGCATAGCAGAAGTAGAGGTGTAAACTTCACCATCCAATTCTATTCTTAATTGATAAACATTGTTGGTTTTTCCAAAAGTATTGCCCGCCTCCGGAGTCCAAGTGTAATCACCATCATTGTCAGCATCGATGAAATCAAATACCTCACCTTCATTGTCAGTAATGCTAACTGAAGCTCCTGTAATGCCAGGAGAAGGATTGCTATCGAAATAAGGGCTCGCTCTGACAAGACGGACGGTTTGGGTCTCTGCTTTGTTGTTGATCCAAGCATCCACCACCATTTGGTTGTCTCCTTCTGCCAAATCGACATCAATTACATCTTCGCAAGAAGACAGCAAAAAGACTAGAGAACACGCTATTAATATATTGTATATTTTCATTTTAAATCTTTTTTAATTTGTCGCTTAAAATTTGAAATTATAAGCTACTGAAGGAATAAAGTTTCCAATCACAGAAAGTCTTACAGCTTCCGTTTGGATTGGAGCTGCATTTACTGGACGAATTCTGTCTTGTCTGAAAAATATTGAAAAAGGATTCCGGCGATTGTAAACATTGTAAACGGAAAAAACCCATTCACTTGTAAATGACTTTCCTTCTTTACCCTTATTCTTTTTAGTTGCTGAAATATCAAATCTGTGGTAAACAGGAATACGAACATTGTTTCTAGAATTGGAAGCAATGTTGGGGATGATATAGCCTTGCTGTTCTATTCTGCCGGTTGGAAAGGTATTAGGCGTTCCGGTATTGAATACAAAGTTTCCGGAAAGACTCCATCTCTTGCTAAGATCGTAAAATACAGTCGTACTCAAATTGTGTGTCTGGTCAAATCGCGAAGGGAACCATTTGTTGTTATTAATTCCATCCACCAATCTTTCTGATCTAGCCAATGTGTAGCTTATCCATCCTGTAAAACGACCTTTTTTCTTTTCGATTTGTAATTCTAAACCAAAAGCTCGGCCTTTGCCTTCCAACAATTCTCCTTCTAGTAATTCATTTACAAACAAATCGGCGCCATCAATGTAATCAACCAATTGGAGGAAGTTTTTATAATAAACTTCAACCGAAGTCTCATAAGTATTGTCTTTGAAATTTTTAAAAACTCCTAATGCGAATTGATCAGCAATTTGAGGTCTTAGGTTATTCGTACTCGGTGTCCAAACATCAAGAGGCGTAGCTGCAGTACTATTTGAAATCAAGTGAATGTACTGTACCATTCGATTATAACTGGCCTTTAAAGAAGTGCTTGAGTTTACTTGAAATTTTGCTGAAGCTCTTGGTTCTAAGTTGGAATAAGTTTGAATGCTTTCCCATTGATCAAAGGTTGTTGGTGCTCCCGCAGGCAACCTTCTTACGCCCGGTGTTCCATCCAAAAATTCGTAGGCTCTGCCTTCTCCCATGTAGTTAAAGTAAGACCAGCGAAGACCATAATGTAAGGATAGTTTTGAATTTATCTTTTGTTCGTTTTCTAGAAACAAACCTCCTTCTAAAGCATATTTTTTATCGAGAGAAAAATTGCTCACTTCTCCTTCACTAATTCCTACCGCATTGCCCGGAGAGAATTGATACAAGATGGCTTGTCCACCGAAGGTCACTAGGTTATTTGGATTTACGTAATAGGCAGCATCCGCTTTCATACTGTAATTAACAATGTTGGCATTCCAATCAAAACTATTTTCAACACCAGAGCCAAAGTTAATTTGATAATCGTAATTACTATAGTAGGCTGTAAAGTTGGAAAAGAGTTTCTCATTGAAAAGGTGATTCCAACGCAAGGTTGCTGTTGCATTTCCCCAACTAAAACCTGCATTTTCTCCAAAGCCAAAATTATCCCGTCCGAGATATCCAGAAAGATATATTCTGTCTTTCTCACTTACTTTATAATTGGTCTTTAAAGTAAGATCGTAAAAGTTAAGTTTTGAGTCTGCTAAATCTCCATTTAAAAAAGGTGCTGCCAAAACATCAATATAAGAACGTCTACCTGCTATGATGAAGGAAGCTTTGTCTTTAACGATTGGTGCTTCAACAGAAAGTCTGCTAAATATCAATCCAACACCTCCAGATACCGCTAGTTTTTTAGAATTACCTTCTTTCATTCTAACGTCCAAAATGGAAGACAATCGCCCTCCATATCTAGCTGGAATTCCTCCTTTGTACAATTTGACATCTTTTACCGCATCCGGATTGAAAACTGAAAAGAATCCAAAGAGGTGCGAGGAGTTATACACGGGTGCTTCATCCAGTAAAACTAAGTTCTGATCAACACCACCACCACGAACATTGAAGCCCGTTGCTCCTTCTCCAACTGTACTAACTCCTGGTAACAATTGAATACTTCTGATAACGTCCACTTCTCCAAGCAAAGCCGGTAGTTTCTCAATGGTCTTCATGCTGAGTTTATTGACGCTCATCTCCGTGGACGAAACGTTTTTATCTGCAGCTTCTGAAGTCACGACTATTTCTTCCAAGGCAATCGCCTCTTCTCCAAGTTCTACACTCAAAGTTGTGTTTTCTTTGAGTTCAACATTTTTAGTTTGTGTATCAAATCCGAGATAAGCAAATTCAAGAATGTAGGTTCCGGCAGGAATAGAGATGGAATAGAAGCCATATTCATTGGATACTGCTCCATTCCCCAATTCTTTAACAAATACTGAAGCACCGATTAAAGTTTCTCCGCTGGAGCCATCTTTTATATAACCACTTATGGTGAGTTTTTGATCCTGCCCATTGACGAAAAAGGGAATAATCGCCATTATTAGCAGTAGCTTAATCTTTTGTTGAATTTTAAACATTGAACTTTTGATTTTTTTGCTTTTAATAATCTTATTTTCAAGATTAGCTTTGGTTTGGCCAATTTGAATAATCGTTTAATAGAATTTTCTATAAACAGGTATTTGTGAAATATTAACTTGTTTATTTTTTAGGCGCAAAACAATGGTAAAATGCCTTAAAAGGCCTTAGATTTTTGAATAAATCTACAAGAGTTTAAAACGTAATAATAGAGTGAAAGTTTATGAGAATGGGAAAATATTTGTGCTCTTTATCGTTAAACTTGATTTAAATCAAAATATTTGATGTTGTGATTGTTTTAACCATTTCATTAAAAAGATGCTAAAATTGAATTTGGGATCTAGTTTATTCATCTACTCAAATAAGTAGGACTTTTTAGAAGTTTGCGTTTCATATTTTTTTTGAATGCCTTTTGCCACAGTTTTATTGGTCGCAAGAATGCAAATTGTTCCTCCATTGCCTCCTCCCGTAATTCTACCACCGAGCGCTTTACCTTTCAACCTTTCTTCTAAAATTAGATCTATAATGCGATCTGCTTCTTGACAAGAAAGACCACAATTCAGATACCCTTGGTGTGACTCCAACATTAAATCGCCTAATTCTTTAAAATTACCAGAATCCTCTTTTTTTAGAATTTCTAAAAATTTGCTTATCCGATGATTTTCTAAAATGGGGTGTTCTGTGCAAGCTTTGATATCATAGATTTCGTCATCAATTATTTTACTTAGTGGATCTGTCAAGTAACGGAATTTAGATTTGAATGCCTTTCCCGTCATAGTTTCAGGAAGTAAGGTGTTGTATTTTGTTTTAAATAAATTCCTGTTTATGTTAGCAAGATATCCATCAAAGGGAATCTTGCTTTTTAATAGACCTTGTTGAATTTTTAAAATTTCCTTTTTAGAAATACCTTCTTCTTGTAAAATGATTGAAAGGCCCATAAATGCAGCAGTACGTACTTTTCCATATTGCATGCCCGCCACAGAATGTTTGACACCACAATCTAATCCAGAAAAATAGAGACCAGAAGGAATGGCTAAATGATTGTAAACTTTATGAGGTTGACACAATATAGGAAGTAAAGTATTTTGAATTCCAAGAGAAGAGGCCAATTGATCCATAATTCCACAAGGTGCTTCAGCTACTTGATTTTCTGCTTTTTGACCCAAGATGGCTAAGGATTTTGCAGAAATAGATAAATTGAATAATCCTATAAGTGAGCGGAGCGTTGCTATCTCCAAAGCAGCGGAAGAAGAAACTCCTTTGCCTTCTGGAACTTCGGACTCAATATAAATGTCAAGCCCTTTAAATTCGAAATCATATTCATCGAGTAAAACAAAAACACATCCGATAGCATATAATGCCCAACGCTCATACTCTGCGATGGTCCATTTTTTACTTCGAATAATCTTACCACGATCCGGGAGTAAATGTTTCGTGTGATAAAGAACTGTTCTGTTTTTGGAATATATTCTAAGCTTGTGGTCGCTTCTTTTTGCGGTGCTTACTGTTGTGAAATAGTTAAGTGGCATTTGCAAAACCAAAGACCCTGAATAATCTGCAATGCCGCCCATCACGTCCAAACGGGCAGGTGCCCTGCCGATAGATTGTGGTTTTGAATCTTGGAAAAATTTACTCACGACTTTTTCCATTTAATTTTGCAGCAGAGACTTCCGGCATGGTATCCGCCATGAAATTGCCTCCTCCGATTTCGGGGCCTGCAAGATATTTACGGACACCAGGTTGACGCAAAGGTGGTTGGAAGTGAAAGTAAAGTCTATAGTCTTTTTCCTTTTCTTCAAAAGGAGCTTGCATAACTGTAAGGACATATGGAAAGCTTATCTCAAACAAATCATCGTATTTTTTCAATAGTTTTTCAAATACTTCTGCTATTCCATTTAGTACACTATCAGTAAGCTCAATCATAGTTGAAAAATGTCGTTTCGGAAAGACCATGACTTCGTAAGCGTATCTGGCAAAAAAAGGTATAAATGCGATGGCGAATTCATTTTCTGCAATGATTCTCAATCCAGCTTTTTGCTCGGTCAAAATAATGTTTTCATGAAGATTGGAATTTGTTTTTTTGCGATGCTCTTGAATCGCTTCTAATTCAATAGCTGTATTTTTAAAAATAAAATCAGTTGCATAAATTTGGCAATGAGGATGTAAGTTTGAAACTCCGGTGATCTTACCTTTGTTTTCAAAAATAAGAACCTGTTTTAGCTTTTTTAATTTTGCTTCTTTGCTTGCTTTTTTCCATTCTTGCATTACGTTGATCAATTCTTGCAGAGAAAGATCAGTCATCGTTTTATTGTGATTAGGATGGTAACAAATCACCTTTGAAAAACCCTTTGCAGATTCCGTTTTATATAAATCATTGTAATCTAGATCAATGTCCGGAGCGTGTTGACCAACGACCGGATGATCGTTATCGAAGGTAAAAATACCTTCGTAATGTGGGTTTTTGTTTCCACTAATTCGTTGATTACCAGGGCATAAGTAGCAATCGCTTAAATAGGGAGGATTTGTGTTCTTTTCTTTAGAAATTTCACCTTCCCAAGGGCGATTGTTACGATGAGCCGCGTAAATCACCCATTCTTTTCGTAGTGGATTCCAACGTTTTTCCCAATTATTCAATAGCTTAATTTTTATTCTTCATGTTATTAAATCACGTCTCAATACTCACTTCCTCCAATATAGATTCTCCTTTTGAATGTTCACGACAAGTCCATTGCCATTTTTCAAGCAATTGGATTTTACCTTGTTCATTTAGTTCTACTTTGGATAGGCAATGACCTGTCAATAGTTCACCTTGTGTATTTTGATGTTGATAGTTGAATTCTAAAGTATTTTTTATACGCTTGCCACTGAGTGTCCCGAAAAGAATATCACCTCCTTCATAAGTGGCCCATATTATATCGTTTTTTTGTCTGTAATGAAAGATGGTTTTAGCACTGACTTCACCAGTGGAAGAATTCGAAATGCCTTTAAATTTTTTATTATTCAAGTTTAATGAATCCTGATCCAAAGTTTCAAAACGGTCGCCCTCTGTGTCGGGGTTTGATACTACAAGAAATTCAAGAACTTCTGCGCCGACATTTTTTAAGAAATGAAATTTTGAGTTAGGAATATAAATTCCTTCTCTATCATTGATGAGTTCAGTTTTGTTTTCAATATGAAATTCAGCCTTCCCACTTAGAACATAGAAAAATTGTTGAGCCGTTTTATGAAAATGTTTCTGTTCTGAAGTACCTGGAGGCATCCTTTCTTCTTTGATGCTTAATTCAGAATTCTGAAACAATTCCCATGCTTCACATCCTTCGCCCCAATTTCTTTTTTTTACTAATCCAATATTCGTTTTCATTGACCATATTATTTGATTTTCAAAATACTAAAATATGAAAATTCAAATACAATTTTTCCTTGTTAGCAGGTATAAATTGAAAATGCCCAAGGAAAAGAACTTTCCTTGGGCATTTCAAAATTATAATTTTGAATTAATACGAAGCATTTATTTCTTAAGGTCTAAAAAGACACCAACCGAATAAGAGGGACTAGCAGCAATGATTTCACCCCTGAAAGCAGAAGCAACATTTACAGATACTCCTAATTGTTTAGTCAGGTAGTAGTTTACCTCTAATGAATAGCTAGTGTATTCAGAATTATTGGCAAAAATTGAAGTACTGGTCACCCCACCAGAAGTTTCTCCATTCTTAAGAGATTCAACGCCATAAAGTCTTCCAACAAGCCATAGCTTTTGGTCTAACAAACCAACTCCCGTCTCAAGCCCAAACCGTATTTCATCTGAAAAACCATTTGTCCGGTTGTTAAAGCCTCCATAAGCGCTGACATATCCGTTGATGTTTTCTGATAATTTATAACCAGTACCAAGATCCACCTGTAAGATTTGATTGAACTCACCGTCACCAGTTTGCAAATTTCCTTGTTCGCCTGCAGCAGCAGTTCCTAGTGGGATTCCGAACATTACAGTCCCCGCAATTTGAATTGGACTTTCTGGTTTGGTAAATCCATATTTTAATCCAAGCTCACTATCTCCAATAGAATTAAGCGCTTCCCCGGGGATTAGAACTTCCCCAGTAGTTCCTGAAAGCAAATTGTTCATATAGTTTCTACTAAAAGGATTTGCATTTAGTACTCCTGTGAGCCGATCGGTAAATCCATATTCAGCGTAAAAATTTGTATTGAAAATTCCCGTTGTAATATTTGGATCAGTTAAGCCGGAATCAGTAAAATGTTTGTCAAAAACAATCCACCATTGGGATAGTTTAAAATAGCCATTTCCTTTTTTTTGTGGCCAAGGCCCGCCCGCATAAATAGAATTTACGATCAAGGTGGCTAAAAATACAATTAATAATTTTTTCATTTTGAATTGGTGTTTGTGGTTATTGAATTTCTCCGTCTCCAACTTTTACGTTAAAAGGTTTGCAGTAATAAAGAACATAAGCGTATTCATCCAAATCAGTGTTTTGAATTAAATAACTGTGGCTCCCTTCAAAAATATCTACCGCACTAATCTCCAAACTTCCTGATATGCTGTTCGGATTATTGCTCAGGTAAACAAAAAGACCTGGTAAAGAGGAGCTTGCTACATAATCGTCTCCAAAGGACAATTCTAAATCACCGGAACTCAATTCTTTTAAAACAAAATCACCTGCAAGTACATAAGAGCTTGTCGTTGCAATGGTACCAATGCGTTCAGTCACATTAACTTCGGTAGTAGTTTCTCCAACAACTACAGTTTTAGTTTCTTCAATTAGCGAAGAACCATTATCAAAACTAACACTAATCGCTGCTGACCCTGTTTGTAAGCCAGAAGCAAGACCTTCTGATGTGATAGCAATAATTGAAGGGTCAGAAGAAGACCATTGAACGTCAACTTGTTCGGATCGTCCTACATTATTCAAGTAGTTGTAGGTGAATTGATAATCTGTGTTCACTGCTAAAGTATCAATGAGATTACTGATCCTAATTTCTGGATCCAGATTGTCTTCTAGAATATCATCTCCGATGCAAGAACTAAAACTGAAGACAAGAAGTGTGTATATCAAAAACTTATTCATTTGCATAATTAAATTTAGGCTTGTGGTTTTGTAAATATTTGCTCTAAATGCAAACACTCGTTTGTGTTGCTGATGCAAATCTTTGCTTTATTTATGTTTTATAATGTCTCAAAAACGACTTGCTCGAAATTATTGGTGATTTGAAGTGTTTTAAAACGCATATTTTATAGTTACGTGAAATCACTGTGATACTTCTGTTATAATTTAGATCCTTTCGTTTCGAAAAGATTGATCCATGCGCTTATACATAGAGACAGAACGAATCATGCCAATCAGCCCTTTTTAGCAGAATGCCCTATATGCTCTTTCATTTTGAGCCTTTGTTTGAATTGAATCAGCCTGATGTTTCCTTTTCTAAACATCATTTAATTTCATTTTTTTATAAAAATGTGAGAATTATTTAACTTTTTTTCAAAGTAGAATAAAGACTAACTCAAGTTATTCTGGTTTTGATTTCAAACTACTTTAAAGCGTAAAACAAAACCATTTTAGCAATAATTGTTAATCTTTTAAATTACGGTTAGGCCCCGTGGAAGAGTAAATGTGTCAGGATTTGGATGATTTTTGATTGCTTAATGATTGTATAGGGACTTTATATATGTGTGTACAAGTTGTTTTGGCTTTTTGTATTTAAAATACTCGATAATTATCCTGTCATCTCAAGGCCTAAATTCACTAAAAACAGAATTTTGAAAGTTTTGGCATCATTTTTTGAGTTAGTTATATTGTTAATCATGTAAAAAAAATACCATAACCAATATGAAAAGATTCAATCTTCTCGTATCTGTGCTACTATTGTGCATACTATTTGCACAAGAGTCTTTTGCTCAGGTCGGGATCGGTACAGAAAGCCCAACAAATACACTACACATAAAACCAACGGATCCAAATGAGGACCCGTTAAGGATAGAAAATATCAACAAGATTATGCAAGGAGATTCTGCATTGCTTGTGTTAGATCCGAATACTGGTGTAGTCCGATATCTTTTGATTGATAGTATATTCAATTATATGTCTTACGATGTAGATATTTCGACTGAGAACGAATTACAAAACGCTTCGCAAGTACCATTGTCACCTGCGTTTGACATTGGAAATGATGGCTCGCAAGAAGCAAATGTTCAAGCAGCATTACTAACATTAGCAGACAAGATTCCAAAAGGGACATTCAAATCTATTGGGCAAGCGAGAGCTGCTGGATTATTGAATGGCGACAGCTTTTGGGCAGACCCTAAAGGTTTATTTGGATGTAGTGGTTGTGTCATAACTTTACATCCCGGTATGAACTGATCTTCTTGATACATATCATTTTCTTTCCTTTATATAATGGAATTTTCTTACCCGAATCATTGAGTTGATTCGGGTAAGTCTTTTTATACATAACAAGATTAAGAACAACAAAACGAAGAGCTTTTATTTCACCCAAAGCATGACCTGAAAATAATAATACAAATGTCAAATTCTAATTAGAATGTGACACGATTAGCAATTATTATTTCATTTTTAAAATCATATTTTAAACATTCCAACACTATGGGAAAGAGAATTTTATTTTTACTAGCTTTTGCTATCTTTTCGGGGGCCCATTTATATGGTCAAATTGATGGTGGTGGTGGTATTATCCACGTTACCGGAGATCCTGATCTCATTTTAGCAACACAAACAGTCGATATCAACGAAGGTAATCTTTGTTTTGATCGAGTAAATCAAATCGTATATTTTTATAATCCTGCAGGTGCAGTAGGTGACCGTTGGGAACCAGTAGCAGTGGCAAGCTTCACTGATACGGATACCAAGCTTACGAATCCACGTGTTTCAGGTACTAATCTTGTTTTCGATATCTTGAATGTGGTAACCAACACAGTGACAGGTACAGAAACCGT
This sequence comes from uncultured Saprospiraceae bacterium, assembly GCA_938041325.1. Classification (GTDB taxonomy): domain Bacteria; phylum Bacteroidota; class Bacteroidia; order Chitinophagales; family Saprospiraceae; genus CALIAG01. Next base: position 22,369 of record CALIAG010000273.1, read on the forward strand.
TGCGATACTTGATGTTGCTCCAGTTCAGGATATTGTAGGAGCCAATGACATTATCGTTACTGATGATGGAGCTGGAACTTTTACAATTGACTTCGAGGAGGTGCATACTACATTAGTCATTGACCAAGATACTTTGAAGTACATGGACGAAGATAGTGTAATTAACAAAATTGTTTTGCCTTCCTCTGATGGTTCTGATACACAAGTCGAAGGAGTGGATAGTATTGTTGTAACTGGTACCGGTACCGTTGCAGATCCATACCAAATCGCGATCAATCACGCATTGACAACATTGACGATTACCAATGATACATTATTTTATTACGATGAAGCAGGTGTAGTTAACAGAGTTACTTTGCCTTCTTCAGATGGATCAGACACACAAGTTACTGGAACAAACGGGATTGAAGTGACTGGTACAGGAACTTCTGCAGATCCTTATGTTGTAGAATTGGAAGGATCAGATACAGCGAATTCAGGTGAAGTACCTTATTCGAACGGAGATGGTACAATCTCATGGAAAGATGTCATCGAAAGTATTACAGTAGATTCTGAAGGCCGATTTATGGCTACGCTTACCGATGGGAGTACAGTGCTTATAAGCTTAGATGGAGCTCCGAGGGTACAAACCTTCCAAGATTTGAGAGATGAAGCGGCAGATTTGGCTTCAGGTGAAACAGGTATTGCAGTAGCAGAAGAAGATAATTTGATGGGATTACCATCAACAAATACAGGCGGAGTGAAAATAGGAGTTCTATTTTTCATCAAAGCTGATTAAGAGTTTATAACATCATTGAGATAACACACAGCGTGTTGGAGTTTAAAAGCTCCAACACGCATTTTCAAACACTATGAATTAAAGAATTCAGAATTGTTTACATGTCCCTCATATTGTGAAACAAATTCGAAAATGAATAATAACACCCCCTTATATATCTTAGCAATATTGCTTTTGTGTTCTACCTCCTATGGGCAAACCGTTGGTGGTTGGGGCTCTTGTGAATTTGCAACTATTGCTGCAATGAACGCTGTTACTCCTGGAGATGCAAATACTTGCAAAAAAGCATATGTTCAAGCCAATGATTTGCATTATCATTGGGATGGAACTGAATGGGTTCTAGACAAGGAAGATGTAGATAATATTTACACCAAAAGTGATACTCTTGAAAGTAACAGAACTGTTACTTTAGACGATAAAGACCTTACATTCGAAGGCGATCAAGACGTAATTATAAAAGAAAATGGAACGGTTGGTATTGGAATAGATCCTACTGTAGATTTGGACGTGGATGGAACTGGTAAAGTCAGAGAACATCTTTACGTAGGGCCAGATGCAGGAACGAGTGCAAATACCACACTTAGAATCGGAGAAGCTTTTTCTATCGATGCGAGTACTTATCAATTGTATTCTAGTCAAACGGTTACTTCACCTGCTTTGACAGCTGACCGTACTTCCTACGGAGCTTATTTCAATATTATAAATAATAAAACAGAAGCAGGCACAAATGACTCAGATGCCACAGGAGGTTATTTTCAAGCTAATATTAATGGCGCTAATACCTTTAGGAATATTACTGGAGTAAGAGGTTATGCTCAAAATACCAGTACAGCTGCTGCTGGATTGGGTGTACTCTATGGTGGTTACCTGCGTGCTTATAATAATTCAACTGCTGCCATCGGAAGTATTTATGGTTCGTATAATCAAGCACGTGGTCGAACTGGCGTTTCAGGAACTATTTCTAATGCATATGGAAGTAGGATGGAGGTCCAAACTTTTGGTTCAAATATCACAAATGCATATGGTGGTTATGGTTATGTAACGAATAACGATGGACAAACAGGTGTTATTACAAACGCCAATGGATTATATGGAAGAGTGAGATCAAGCTCAGACGATGGAGGTTCTATTACAACTGCGAAAGCTGGTTATTTTTTGACAGATAGAACTGCAGCGGGAGGTTTATTTACGACCGCTTTTGGACTTGATGTAAACGCAAATGATGCAACAACAGTTTATGGAATTAGAGTCAATTCTGATGATTCTGATGCTACGACAAATTATGGTTTGTATATAGATGCTGCATTGGCAGATACTGATAATTATGGAATTTTTGGAGAACGTGGAGATTGGATTTTAGATAATGATGGAGATGGTGTTTCTGGAGGAATTGGAGCTGGGGGAGATCTTATAATTGGAGAAGGCCAAGACTTAGAAATCTATCATGATGGAACGGATTCTTACGTTTATAATAATACCGGTGATTTGGTTTTATCTGGGTCAGGAGCTACTGATGTTGCTATTTCTACAAACGGTGGAAATACAGGAATCGGGACAAGTTCGCCAGATGCAAAATTAGATGTTGAAGGAGGAAGTGTACGATTTACAGATTATGGCTCAGGTACTTATGATGAAGCTTCCCCTGAAAAATTGCTAGGTGTACAGGCAGATGGAGATGTGGTAGAAGTAGACTTATCCGCTCAAGGCCTTCAAGACAATATTTATAATACGGATGGAACTTTAGATAGTGATCGAACCATGGATATGGATGGGAATGATTTAACTTTCGAAGGAACAAGCGATGTAGTCATAAAAAATTCTGGTGACGTCGGTCTAGGTGTTTCAGTTCCAACCACAAAACTAGATGTAGACGGAATTGGTCTTTTTAGAAATGGCTCAGACTGGTCAAGTAGTGGTGATGGTCAAATTCAATTCGGTTATAATGCAACAAATACTTATCGGCATGCAATCAAATCTCGACATCACAACAGTGTAAATTATAATGGATTGGATTTCTTTGTCTGGCAACATGGCGTAGATGCGGTGGGCGACTTAGGCTCTCTTCAGGTGATGTCAGTGACTGGAAGGAATTCAGGAAGCGTT
>CALIAG010000274.1 GCA_938041325.1 uncultured Saprospiraceae bacterium
GGTTTTCGATAGTTCTTGTTTCTTTCGGTTTTCGGTAGTTCTTGTTTCTTTCGGTTTTCGGTAGTTCTTGTTTCTTTCGGTTTTCGATAGTTCTTGTTTCTTTTGGTTTTCGATAGTTCTTGTTTCTTTCGGTTTTCGGTAGTTCTTGTTTCTTTCGGTTTTCGATAGTTCTTGTTTCTTTTGGTTTCTCTTAGGACGTGTGTCTTACGGTTTTCGGTATGACGTGATTCTTTTGGTTTTTCTTGGAATTTGTGTCTATTTGTCTGAACGGGATTTATAAAATGTTTACGTATAGACAGATGATACGAGACTACGAACCCTGCTAATTTGCTTGTTTTCTAAACTGTGTTTTGCCATTTTTTCTGTATTCTTCACCTCTTTAATAGACCTTTCAACTCAATAGAGCTCGGCTTTTCAATATTATAAATATCCTTGTTCTAGCCCATCCTATCCCTTTTTTGCTAAATTTTATCCATTAGATCGTATCACTTATATAATTTATTACGTAATTAGCGTATCCTTTCTTAGTATTGAATCGTCATTTTCACTGAACCCTATAAGTCATAATCCTGGCTTATATATCTAATTTATTTTTTTAGCTTTGAAAACTGACCGAAAGCGGCCAGCCCGTTTTCACAAATATTAAATGTTATGATTAAAAGAACTATTTTTTTAGCTTTATCTGTTTTGATTTTTTGCCAAATTTCCTTTGCTCAAGAAGTTTGGTCTTTGCAAAAATGTGTTGAACATGCACAGACCAATAGCTTGACGGTTAAACAAGCTGATTTGACTATTCGAAATGGAGCCTTGACTCAAGAAGGAGCAAAAGCGGATCGATTGCCAAATGTCAATGCTGGTGTTAACGGAGGAGCGCAATTTGGTAGAACAATTGATCCAACCACCAATGAATTTAGAAGTCAAAATATTGGGTTTAACTCCTTTTCTTTAGATGCTGCAGTGACTTTGTATAATGGAGGTCGAATAAACAATACCATTGAAAAAAGTAAACTTGATATTTCAGCAGCAAAAGCTGACGCACAACAAATTGGAAACGATATTGGACTTTCTGTTGCAACGGCTTATCTGAATATCCTTTTTGCACAAGAACAAATTCAAAATGCAAATAATCGCCTGGAATTGACGAAGGCTCAATTAGAGCAAACCAACAAATTGATAAGTGCTGGTACTATCCCTGCTGCGGATCGATTGGAAGTACTTTCTGCAATGGCTCAAGATGAACAAGCTATTATTACTCAGGAAAATAATAGAGATATTGGTTACCTCACTTTAAAGAATATTCTAGAATTGCCTTATGGGACAGAAATCCAAATTGAAACACCACCTTCTCTCGATAACTTACCTGACATTGTTGGTGATGCAATGAATTTTGAGTCTGTCTATCAACAAGCCTTAACCGCTCAGCCGCAAATCAGAGCTGGTGAATTGCGTCAACAAAGCGCAGATTTAGATATTAAAATAGCTAAAGCGCAAAGCTTGCCTCGATTGATTTTATTTGGAGGATTGAGTTCGAACTATTCTTCTCAAGCTAGAGACTTTGATAACCCAACAAATGTTATGACGTTTTTCAAAGATCCTTCACCGGTCGTCATTGATAACGAACCAGCCATGTTGAGTGAATTGGATTTTAGTGCTGATTTTGCAAAATTAAAATATTTCGATCAGCTCGATCAAAACTTTGGTCAAAATATCGGTTTGAATCTAAGCATTCCAATTTACAATAATGGTTCTGCAAGAATCGCAATGGAACGCGCTGAACTTAGTAAAATACAAAGCGATGTAAGTAACCAGCAAGTAAAACGGCAGTTGCAAGCAGATGTCCAAAATGCGATTGCTAGTGCCAAAGCGGCTAAGAAAGCATTGGATGCTTCGGAGAAATCAGTAGAAGCTTTAGAAGCTACTTATGAAAATACTGGAAAAAGATACCGATTGGGTGCAGTAAATACTTTTGAATACACGACTTCCAAAAACAATTTGGACCGTGCAAAGGTTGATTTAATTGTATCAAAATATGATTATCTTTTCAAATTGAAAATTGTAGACTATTACCAAGGGAAAACGTTGAGTCTAGATTAGACTTTGTCGAAGTCCCCTAGAATTTATATTATCAAAACTTTATGGCAAAACGTAAAAACAACCGACTACTACTTTTTCTAGGAATAGCAGTTCTATTGCTTATTGGATTTGCTGCCTACAACGGAAGCAAAAAACCAAAAGGTGTAAAAATTGCTGTGGAAAAAGCGAGCTTCAAAGACATCAAAGAACTTGTGGAAGCCAGTGGAAAAGTCTTTCCAGAAACAGAGATCAATATTAGTTCTGATGTATCGGGAGAGATTGTACAATTGTTTATCGAAGAAGGGGATTCTGTTACGCAAGGTCAAATCTTGGCCAAAGTAGATCCTGATTCCTATCAAAGTATTGTTGAACGTGGAGAAGCGAGCCTTAATAATACAAAAGCACAAGTAGCCAACTCCAAAGCAGGAATTGAAAGAGCGCGTGCTCAAAAGCTTCAAGCAAAAGCCGATGTAACTCGGATCGAAGCTCAGATTGAGAATACCCGTTCCATTCACGAACGCAACAAGTCTTTGCATAAAGATGGAATTATATCTGATGCCGATTTTGATAATTCTTTATCTAATTTGAAAACTTTAGAAGCCAATCTTGAAGCAAGTAAAGCCAACATGCAAAGTACTGAGGCCAGTCTTGAATCTGCGATCCAATCGGTAAAAGGAGCGGAGTATTCTGTAAAAAGTGCAGAAGCTTCTTTGAAAGAAATGAAAACAAACTTGAAGCGAACAACCATCTATGCTCCCAATAGTGGAATTGTATCCATGCTTAATGTAGAACAAGGCGAACGGGTAGTTGGTACAGAGATGATGGCTGGAACTGAGATGATGCGCATTGCCAATTTGAACGCAATGGAAGTTCAAGTTGATGTAAGTGAAAATGATGTATTGAGAGTATCTCTTGGAGATAGCGTAGCCATTGAAGTTGATGCTTATTTAGGCCGTAAGTTTACTGGTGTTGTTTATCAGATCGCTAACTCCGCAACGAACTCTTCCAGCGTAACTTTGACCTCTGATCAGGTAACTAACTTTGTGGTAAAAATAAGAATTGATGGATCTTCTTATAAGGATTTAATTGGTCCGAATAAAAAATATCCTTTCCGTCCGGGCATGTCAGCTTCTGTTGAAATCAATACTCATACTGAAAAAGATGCATTGAGTGTCCCTATTCAGGCTGTAACCACTCGAGAAAAAGAGGATAAAAAAAGCAGTAGAAGAAAAGGGAAATTAGTCAAAAATGAATCGGATAATTCAGAGCCTGTTTTTGAAGTGGTTTTTATTGCAGAAGCCGATACAGTAAGAATGGCAAAGGTAAAAACTGGGATTCAAGATGATTCAAGTATTCAGATTTTGAGTGGAGTCGAAGAAGGCGAAGAAATCGTCATTGGTCCATATTCTGCTATTTCGAAAAAGCTAAAAGAAGGCGATGAAATTGAAATAGTAGAGGAAGAAGATTTGTACAAAAAAGAATAAAACCAAAAGCTTATCAAAACAAGAGAACAAAATCCGGCTCTGATTATTTTTGTAAAAAATCCGGAGTTGGGTAAAGTAAAAACGCGTTTGGCTCAAGATGTTGGAGATGAACAAGCGCTCAAAATTTATAAATCACTATTAACTCATACACGAAAAATCGCTCTGTCCGTCGAGGCAGAGCGATTCCTTTTTTACAGCGATGATATAAACCTGAATGACGATTGGTCAATTAAGGATTTTATTAAAAAAGTA
>CALIAG010000275.1 GCA_938041325.1 uncultured Saprospiraceae bacterium
CCCAAATTCGCATAACCGACTCCGACCTCCTGTCCTTCCAATATCCTCAACTCACCCTTATATTTGTATCAAGAACTGCTAATCACAATCCACAAATTGTCAAAGCAGCATATTCCAATGTTTAAATAAAAAGTAATGCAAAAGAAACTATTAACCATAGCTCTAGCTCTAATTCTTTCTTGTTCTCTTCAAGCGCAGGACGCATTTCAGATAGTGAAAGGAACCATTTTGGATCAACAAACGGAGATTCCATTGATCGGTGCAACAGTAGAATTAGTAGAAGCAGGGATCCAAAAAGGAACCACTACAAATGTAGATGGTGAATTCAAATTAGAAGTTCCTTATGGCAGACAAAAATTTGTAGTTTCTTACCTTGGCTACGAGCCAGCAGTCATTTCCAATATTTTAGTAACAGCAGGTAAAGAGGTTGTCTTAGATGTGAAATTGGAAGAATCAATTATCAATCTTCAAGAAGTAACCGTTACCAGCAAATCAGCAACTGGAACTTTGGGCAATGAAATGGCAACCGTTTCGAGTCGCGTACTTTCAGTTGAAGAAATTACGCGGTTTGCAGGATCTGTAAATGATATTTCCAGAATGGCCGCCAATTATGCAGGTGTACTGATCCCCGATAACCAAAGAAATGACATCATTATTAGAGGCAACTCTCCAGTAGGTTTATTGTGGAGATTAGAAGGAGTGCCAATTGCGAATCCCAATCACTTTGCATCCTTAGGAGCAACGGGTGGAGTGGTCAGTGCAGTGAATCCCAATATTCTTAAAAACTCAGACTTTTTAACCGGAGCGTTTCCAGCGGAATATGGAAATACAAACTCCGGAGTAATGGACTTGAGTTTTAGAAATGGAAACAAAGATAAGTTTGAATTCACAACACAGTTGGCTGCATTCTCAGGTTTAGAAGCAATGATTGAAGGGCCTTTCAGTGCAAATAAAAAGAACTCTTTTGTAGTAGGCTATCGCCATTCATTCTTAGAGTTATTGGATTTGTTCAACTTGAGTATTGGGATCGATGCGATACCGAATTACAAGGACCTTTCTTTTAAGGTTGATTTTGAAAAAACGAAATTCGGTAAGTTTTCAATGTTCGGAATTGCAGGCACAAGTGACATCAGTTTTATAGGGGATGATGATAAAGATATTTCAGGATCACGTTTGGCAACCCTTGGCTTGAATCACCGAATTTTAGTAGATGATAAATCTTATATCAAAACAACAATCGCTTATTCTGGTTCAGAAAGTACCTACAAAGAATTTACGCTAGAGAATGACGATTGGAATATGGATTTTGAAAATAAGGATGTCAACAACAGACTTTCTTTGAGTTCTTTTTACCACAAAAAAATCAATCCAAGATGGAATTTGCGAACCGGCATAACTTCAGAATGGTACAGTTTAAACTTCAACTCTAAAAACAATAATGGACAGACCTTAGAAACAATCAGAGACTTTAATGGTAACCTGGCTTTGTTTCAAGCACACGCACAATCACAATACAAAATTTCACCAAAACTCAGTATCAACGCAGGCCTTCATGCTCAGTTGTTAACATTAAATGATGACTATGCAATTGAGCCAAGGCTGGCTTTGAACTACCAACTAACAGACAAACAAGCTTTGAGTATCGGCTATGGACTCCACAATCAAATGCAACCTTTACCAGTCTACTTTTTTGAAACAGAAGTAGAACCGGGACAATTCCTGAGAACAAATGAAAACCTAGGATTCTCTACCAGCAACCATTTTATTTTTGGCTATGATGTAAAACTAGGATCGGATTGGGCAGTAAAAGTAGACGCCTATTATCAAGCACAAGACGATATCCCTGTAGAGACAGAGTCTTCCTATTTTTCTGTTGTAAACTCCGGAGCTGATTTTGTATTCCCAACAGAAGATTACTTGGTCAATGGTGGGACCGGAACCAACTACGGTTTGGAATTGACCGTTGAAAAATACTTCAGCAATTCTTACTACGGTTTATTTACGCTGTCTCTTTTAGATTCAAAATATGCAGGAAGTGATGGAGTAGAAAGAAACACCGCTTTCAACAATGGTTACATTCTGAATTTCCTTGCCGGAAAAGAATTTAGCTTAAGCAAAAAGAACGACAACAAATTGACTTTTGATTTCAAACTCACAAATGCAGGGGGAAGGTATTACACGCCAATTGATTTGGAAGCATCAAGAGCTGCGCAACGAACGATACGAGATTTTGACAACGCATATACCAACCGTTTTTGGCCATACTTCAGAATGGATGCAAAGATTGGCTACCGTTTGAATAGCAAGAAAAAGAAATTCAGTCAACACTTTTATGTAGAATTTCAAAACATCAGCAACACTCGAAACGCTTTGAACAATTATTACAGTGTTTCAAGAGATGAAATTAGAACACGAACGCAACTCGGATTTTTCTTCGATATATTATACAGAGTTCGGTTTTAAAAAGAAAACTATTTTCGGTGTTTTTAGCGCTTACGGATTAGCTGAGTTCAACGGAATTATTATAACAAAATAATAAAGCAATAAACGATGAAAATTAAAATTGTCTTCACAATTATTGGCGTAGCCATGCTCCAACTCAACACCATGGCACAGGAGAAATGGTCACTCAATACCTGTATCGCTTATGCCTTAGAGCACAACCTTCAAATGGAAAATGCATTTTACAATACGAAAGATGCAGAGCTAGATTACAAAAGATTTAGAGACAGCAGATTGCCTTCTGTAAGTGCAGACATTGGAGGAGGATATCAGTTTGGTAGAAATATCGATCCAACCACAAATACTTTTGATGGAAGTACGATTTCATACAGTTCTTATGGAATCACAGGTTCAGTTCCAGTATACAATGGCGGACGAATTAAAAATAGAATAGAGCAGAGTAAAATCAATTTAAACCTCACAGACGCAGAGCAAAAATCAGTAAAAAGAGATTTGCGTCTAGCGGTAACTCAAGCTTTTTTGAATGTTTTGTTGGCAGAAGAAAATCTGGAGAATATGGATTTAGCCTTACAACAATCCAGAACACAACTTAAGCAAATTGAAAAGCAAATAGAGTTGGGCGCTTTGGCTGAAAACGAACAATTGGATTTTGCCGCTCAAGTATTCAAAGATTATAAAAACGTAGTAGAAGCAGAAAATCAAGTGAACATTAATTACTTGACCTTGAAGCAGCAATTGGGCATGGATTCGGAGACAGAATTGACAGCTGAAAAACCAGAAGAACCCAAAATGATGGAAGATGAATCTGCTTATGAATGGACGACATTGTATACGCAAGCAGAATCCAACGAACCTCAATTATCAGCAGATAGATTTCGATTGCAATCTGCAGAAAAGGAAGTAGCGATTTCTAAAGCAAGCTTTTATCCAAGCATTTCCGTGTTTGGAACCTTATCCAGCAACACTTCTTCAGAAGCAAAGACGGTAGAAAGCATGGAATCTATTTTAATCCCAGAAGGTGGTTTGTTGAATGGAGAACCGGTACAATTTGCATTTTCGCAAGACATACCGAATCTCAGTGATGTGAAATATTTTACACAACTAGAAGACAATCTTGCACAAGGTGTAGGAATAAATATAACGGTCCCTATTTTTCAAGCAAATCAAAGTAGAATAATTGTCGAAAAAGCGAAGGTGAATGTTTTGCGTTCCAGATCAAACTTAAAGCAGAGTCAGCAGAATTTGAAAATGGAAGTATTGAAAGCTAGAAACAATTGGGCTTCCTCAAAAGAAGCGTTCGCTGTAGCAGGGAAAAGTTTGGATGCATTTGAGTTGGCAAACAATGATGCCAATAGAAGATTCGAATTGGGAAGAGGTTCTGCCTTTGAAGTAACCTCTGCAAAAAACAATCTGGACCGAGCAAAATTTGAATTTACACAAGCGAAATATCAGTACATTTTTAATCAGCAGATCTTGAATTTTTACTTAGGTAAGGACATCGAATTATAGAATATCCTTGTCGTACCTGGTAAATTTATTTGCCAGAAAAATCCAACAAATTATGGCGGCACTTAAACAAAAAATAATGGACAATCAGGATCGAATAGGTTTGTGGAAAATAGAAGAACCCTGTGCGTTTTTTGAACAACAATTGCCAGGGATCGTGAACAATCCGAATTGGTATCGGAAAACCAAAGGCCGAAAACTAGAATGGTTGGCAAGCAGGTATTTACTCACGAAATTATTGGATGTAAAAGGAGCGTATCAATTGTACAAAAATCATACTGGTAAACCTTTTTTTAACAACAGTTCTTTAAACGTATCCTTCAGTCATTCTGCAAAATATGTTGCAGCCATTATTGGAGAGAATAGAGTAGGGATAGATATTCAGCGAATGACACCGCGCATTAAAAAATTATCTTTTAAGTTTTTATGCGAGACAGAAAAAGAAAAATTTACACAAGAAAAGGAACTGGAAAATCTTCATTTAATATGGGGAGCAAAAGAAGCACTTTATAAAGTGTACGGAACAACAGATCTATTTTTTAAAAGAGACATTGAAGTTCAAACGATAGATAGAAACGAAAACAAAGGAAAAATAATTGCATTAGTGAACAGAACCAATAAGCAAACTACGCACGAAATCGCCTACGAATGGATTGAGGATCACCTTTTGGTTCACACAATAAATTAAAATATGAAAACTCTACAACAAAAATTAATGGAACCAGTTGACAATAGTCCCTTGGTCTTATTTAGAATGCTTTTCGGCTTCTTGTTGTCTTGCGAAGTATTGGGCAAAATGTTCAGCGGATGGGTATACCGTTTGTACATACATCCTGCGCATAACTTTTCCTTTATGGGCTTTGAATGGCTGAATCCGCTGCCAGGTTATTACATGTATGTTTATTTCGTGATAATGGCTTTGTTGGCTTGGATGATTATGTTGGGATGGAAGCATCGTTTCGCAGCAGCAGCTTTTTTCTTCATGTGGGGTGCAGTATACTTAATGCAAAAAAGCTATTACAATAACCATGACTACTTGTATTGTTTGATGAGTGCAGCAATGGTTTTCTTGCCTGCAAGTAACAAGTTCTCATTGGATGCTAAATGGAATTCTGATATGCGTAGTTTGGATTGTCCGCGATGGTGTCTTTGGTTTTTTATTGCACAAATTTGGATCGTATTTACTTTTGCGAGCATTGCTAAAATGCATCCAGATTGGTTAGCGGCAAGACCAGTAGGAATATGGTTTGACAACAAAACAGGTTTGTTTTTAATCGGAGATTTACTCGCAAATGATTTCGTGCAAAACGTCATAGCGATTGGAGGAATGTTATTTGATCTTTGTATTGTTCCATTATTATTGTGGAAACGAACAAGAGTTTTAGCTTTCGTTTTCTACATGGGTTTTCATTTATCGAATTCTTACTTATTCGATATCGGAACCTTCCCATACATGATGATTGCACTCGGTGTATTCTTCTTTGAGCCAGAAACAATTCGATCTGTATTCTTTAGAAAGCGTCCAAAATTTGTTGATCCATTTCCAAACTTTAGTGCAAGATTAGCAATGCCAAAAGTGTTGGCTTACAGCTTAAGCATTTACTTCTTTATTCAAATCGCATTGCCACTCAGACATTTTGCGATCCCTGGTGAAGTGACTTGGACAGAAGAAGGACACCGTTTGTCTTGGAGAATGATGGTTCGGTCAAAAGTAGGAGATATTGCTTACCGAGTAGTAGATAAGAAAACAGGAGAAATGGAAACCATAGACCCTGCAACCATCATCACAAAAGGTCAGACCAGATTAATGGCCGCAAAACCAGATATCATTTGGCAATTTGCACAACTGCTTAAAAAAGAATATGCAGAAAAAGGGAAGGATGTATCGATTTATGTTTGGTCTTCTGTCTCCTTGAATGGACATCCGCCCCGACCTTTTGTCGATCCGACGGTCGACCTAGCTGCGACAGACTGGAATTATTTTTCTGCCAATAAATGGATACTTCCTTTTGATCAAAAAATAGCAAAAGACTCTGAATTAACTTTTTCAAAATAAAAACAATATGATCGAAATAAAAAATATACTAAAATCTTATCCTTCTGGCCAATCCAGACTGGAAGTATTGAAAGGGATTGATTTGAATATTGGAAAAGGAGAATTGGTTTCTATAATGGGATCTTCTGGATCCGGAAAATCAACCTTGTTGAATATCCTTGGAATATTGGATGATTACGATTCAGGAGAATATTACCTCAATGGAAAATTGATCAAGGATTTAAAACAAAAAGAAGCTGCGTTTTACCGCAATCAATATTTAGGATTTGTATTTCAGTCCTTTAATTTATTGCCTTTCAAAACTGCTGTAGAGAACGTAGCCCTGCCTTTGTATTATCGTCAGGTAGACCGAAAAGAAAGACAAGCGTTGGCACTGGAGTATTTGGATATGGTTGGTTTGAAAGATTGGGCAACTCACTTGCCATCGGAAATGTCTGGAGGGCAACAACAAAGAGTCGCTATCGCCAGAGCCATCATCGGACAACCTAAAGTGATTCTTGCGGATGAACCTACAGGAGCATTGGATACAGATACTTCTTATCAAGTAATGGAGATTTTTAAAAACTTGAATAAGCAAGGAATGACAATCATCATTGTAACGCATGAACCGGATATTGCAGCATTGACAGATAAGATCATCCATATAAAAGATGGCTTGATAGAAGGAATTGAAAATAGAAAAGAAGAAGTTAAAAAACTAATCAATGTTCCAATGGGAATGGCAGTGTAAAATACTGGGATTATAAAATAAAAACTCCCTCCCCAACGAATAAACTACTCCCTTCTCTTTTAAGAGAAGGGCTGGGGTTGAGTTCTAAAACAACTGCAAAAAAAATAAAGCTATGATAGACGTAGACAAATGGCAAGAAATCTTCAATACCATCTCAAGGCATAAGCTGAGATCCATGCTGACTGCTTTTGGTGTAGCTTGGGGGATTTTTATTCTAGTCGTTCTTTTAGGATCAGGAAACGGTTTGCAAAATGGGGTGAATTACCTTCTCCGCGATGATGCCATCAACAGCGTATGGATTCATCAAGGAGTTACTTCTAAACCATTTGAAGGAATGAAGGTTGGCCGGAAAATCGAATTTCACAACGATGATTTGGCAGACCTTAAGCAAATGGAAGGAGTACAATACATCACTGGAAGGTTCAAAATTCCTAATTCCAATATCGTTAAGCGGAATCAAAAAGTGATGAATTTCAATGTACGATCTGTTCATCCTGATCATCAATACTTAGAAAATACGGTTCCATATAAAGGCCGTTACATCAATGATCTAGACATCACTAAATTTAGGAAAGTTGCGTGCATCGGTAGATTGGTAGCAGAAGGATTGTTTACTAAAGACGAAGATCCGATGGGACAAGCCATCGACATTGATGGAGTACAATACACTATAGTTGGTTTGTTCGAAGACAATGGTGACGAGGACGAAATGCGTTACATCTATTTGCCAATCACCACTGCTCAAAAAATATATGGCGGTTCTCAGAAATTAGATCAGATCATGTTTACAACAGGAGAATCGAGTCCCAAGAAAGTGAGAAGTTTAGTAAAAAATATCAGAAAGAAATTCGCCAAAAAATACAAGTTTAATTACAAAGACAGGCAAGCATTGTACATCAATAATGACCTAGAAGAATTTCAACAGTACCAAGATTTATTTGGAATGATTAAGTTCTTTGTTTGGTTGGTAGGAATTGGTTGTATAGTAGCCGGAGCAATAGGAGTCAGCAATATTATGCTAATCATTGTCAAGGATCGAACAAGAGAAATTGGGGTGAGAAGAGCAATGGGAGCAACGCCTTCTTCAATTATAAAATTGATCTTAACCGAGTCTGTGTTTCTAACTTCCTTTGCAGGT
>CALIAG010000276.1 GCA_938041325.1 uncultured Saprospiraceae bacterium
AAAAAGAATGGCTTTTGTCTTATTAATGGGGATAATTAAAGGCGAATCCAGATTTGAAAGATTTCGCACCTACGGCGCTAGGTTGTAATTTAAAAGGCGTTGATATAAAACAACTGCTTATTAAATATAAGGGAAAAATCTAGCGGAGCGAGACCATAATAGCGATTTGATATATTAGGTGAATTTGAGCGCCATAGGTGTGGACCCTAGGAATATGAAAAAAAGAAAATTTTCAAAAGAAAGATAAAAGCTCGAGCGGAGCAACATCTTTATAGCGATTTGAGATTTGGGTAAGTTGAGCGCCGTAAGTGCGAAATCTAGGATTCTGAAAAAATGAAAAATTTTCATTAGAACGATAAAAGCTCGAGCGGAGCGACCTATTAATAGCGATTTGATATCTAGGTGAATTGAGCGCCGTAGTTGCGGAACCTAGGCTTCTGAAAAATGAAAAATTTTCATTAGAACGATAAAAGCTCCAGAAGAGCGACATCTTTATAGCATTTTAAATGCGGGAATATTCAGCTCCAGAGGAGCGACATCTAAAATAAAAAACGTGAAAAAGATTTGTCTCATTCTTGTTTGCCTTTCAATAACTTGCCTAAGCTTTGGCCAGGCTACTTCTCTGACAGGAGAAGTTATTGATGCAGCAACAGATAGACCTATCGTTGGTGTAAATGTATTTTTGGAAAAAACACAAGAATTAAAAGAGACAGACAAAAATGGATCATTCGAATTCCAAAACCTAAAACCAGGCAATTACGACTTCGTGTTTTTTGCAGAAGGATACAATACCATTACAAAGACTTTTAAAAATATAGAAGAATTAGGAAAGCAAACCATCCAATTGGATAGTTTACAAATGTCACTAGAAGCAATCGAAGTAGAGGCCAACAAAAGAGAAGTATACGGATTGAGGCGTTTGAATAACGTAGAAGGAATGGCCATCTATGCCGCTAAAAAAAGTGAAGTCATTGATATGAAAAATCTGCTTGCCAACACCGCAACCAATAACGCAAGGCAAGTTTATAAAGGCATCGCTGGTTTGAATATTTGGGAGAACGATGGGGGAGGATTGCAGTTAAGCATCGGAGCACGAGGGCTTGATCCCAACCGAACTTCGAATTTCAATACCCGTCAAAATGGCTATGACATCAGTGCTGATGCTTTGGGCTATCCCGAAAGTTATTACACGCCTCCAGTCCAAGCATTGAAACGAATTGAAATCGTACGAGGTGCAGCATCTCTTCAATACGGTCCGCAATTCGGAGGGCTTTTGAATTTTGTTTTTAAAAATGGAAACCCAACTAAAGAATTCGAATTCGTAAGTGAAAATACCATAGGTTCCTTTGGTCTGTTCAATAGTTTTAATAGCATAGGAGGAACGGTGAAAGACATTAATTACTACGGATTTTTTCAAAGAAGACAAGGAAATGGTTGGAGACCGAATGCTGACTTTCACCAAAATACAGGCTTTTTTAGTTTTACCAAAACATTTTCTCCTAAGTTTAAAGTTGGTTTTGAATATACCTACATGGGATATTTGGCTCACCAATCCGGCGGCTTGCAAGACTTTGAATTTGAGCAGAATGCCCGTCAATCCAAACGTACACGAAATTGGTTTGATGTCAATTGGAACCTTGCGGCAATGACATTGGATTACCGTATTTCTGATAAAACAAAATTAAACAGCCGTACTTTTTACCTCAATGCCCAAAGACAAGCGCTTGGAGAATTGGGCCCGATCAATAGACCAGATCCTTTAAGAGAAAGAGATTTGATTGTAGGAAATTATGAAAATTTTGGTAATGAAACTCGCCTAATACACCGGTATACAACTGGAGAACAATTGGCTACCTTTTTAATTGGAGCGCGGTATTATCAAGGCAACACCCAGAATAAGCAAGGAGATGCTTCCGATAGCGATGATCCAGATTTTACTTTTTTAAATCCAAATGATTTGGAGAAATCGGAGTACACCTTTCCTAGCAAGAACGCTTCTGTCTTCGCAGAAAATTTATTCAATATTACCAATAAATGGACCGTCACTCCTGGTGCACGTTTTGAATATATTCGAACAGCTTCAGAGGGCTATTTCAAAGAAAGAGTGATCTCCGGCAATCAAGTTATTTTTGAACAGAAATTCGAAGATCAAAAAGAAAACAATAGGTCATTGGTCTTACTGGGATTGGGCACAGGTTATCGACTGGACAATGGATTGGAAGCTTATGCGAATTTTTCCCAAAATTACAGATCTATAAACTTTAGCGACCTGAGTGTCGTAAATCCCAATCTTATAGTAGACTCCTTATTAACGGATGAAAGTGGATTTAATATCGATATTGGTTTGCGTGGAAATGCTTTCAAAGAGGCGCTCCGCTTAGATGTCAGTTTGTTCTTTTTGAAATACAAAGATCGGATTGGTACGGGAGAAATCATTGTTCAAGATCCTGCTGTTGTAGAACGAGCAGTTGCTTTTCGAACCAATATTGGTGATGCAAGAATCTTTGGTTTAGAAACTTATGCAGAACTTGATTTTTGCAAACTGCTTAATAAAGAACATAAAAACTTTACTTGTACCGTCTTTGCGAATCTCAGCTTGATACACGGTCAATACACCAGTGGCACCTCCGACATCGTAGGGAATGATATAGAATTGATTCCACCGATTAATATTAAAACAGGTTTGAATCTTCGCTGGAAAAATATTCAAGCAGCTTATCAATTCGCTTTTGTGAAAGAACATTTTAGTGATGCTACAAATGCTATTTTTGTTGCAGATGCGACTCGAGGCTTGATTCCAAGTTATCAGGTATCAGACCTTTCTTTGAGTTATAAAATTGGAAAATTTAAATTCCAAAGTGGCATTAACAATCTGACCAATGAAGTTTATTTTACGCGCCGAGCAGCTGCTTATCCAGGACCGGGTATCATCCCTGCTGACGGACGAAGTTTTTACTTTAGCGCCGCCGTTAAATTGTAGGCTTTGATCTTCTTGTATTTGTTTACCTTCCAATGGACAAATCGTTCTCACTCTAATGAGGGGGTCTTGATTTCTTCTTTCTTTTTACCCACACCAGGAATATTCTCTTTCCAGTAAATTTTCTTAAATTGGTTATTCCTTAAAAAGGATTATTTGTGTTAACACAAAAGTAAATAGAACCAAAGTATGAATGATCGCCCACTAAGTCATATAGAGCCAAAATTTAATATAATATTTATTGTCGAAGTAGATAGACAAGAGTGGCCTTATTCATTTTAGTGGAAAAAAGATCTAAACGCGTTAAAAACAAAATACTGTATGAGCCTTTTCAATCTTAAGCAATTGCTAAATAATATTTTAACCAACCATAAAAGATGAAATGACAAAAGTGAAGGCGAGTTTATTTGGTTTAGTGTTTCGATCTTTTTGGAGCGTTAAAAAATGTATAAAGCCTTGACTTTTTGCTTACTTTTTTGTCAAGAAAAAAGTAGAAAGAACAAGAAAAAGAAAGGCTGCAAAAGTATATTTATAATTTGGTAACCCGGATATATTGTAAATCTCAGAAGCTACGTGTGCTCTCGGGTCAATATAAGATCACTTCAGTTGTATTAACTACAGAAAAATTTTAAATAAATGAAAATATTTAGCTTTGTAATCTCCCTAGTCGTTACCATTGGAATGGTATTCCTCTTAAATAATCCAATACAATCGGGATCAACCTCCATTCCGGCTGTTGGAAAATTGCTCAATCCTTTTTCAGGTTTTTGGCAAAATGCAGAAAAGGTAGGAGACTATAAATCAGAAGAATTGGACTTGCCGCAATTGAATGCTCCCGTTACCGTCGTATATGATGACCGTTTGGTTCCACATGTTTTTGCTGAAAGTATAGAAGATGCAAGTTTCGTTCAAGGATATGTCACAGCCCAACACCGCCTTTGGCAAATGGATATTTCCACTCGTGCGACAAGTGGCCGATTGGCTGAAATATTAGGACCCAGATTAATTAAAAGAGATAAGGTTCAACGCAGAAAAGGGATACTGGAGTCTGCAGAGAAAGCTGCGAAAGAATGGGAGAAAAATTTCGAAAAAGACAAAAGCCTTTCTGCTTATACCGATGGTGTAAATGCTTGGGTAGCTCAATTGAGCCCAAAGGATTATCCAATAGAATATAAATTGCTAGGCTACAAACCCGAACCTTGGACAACTTTGAAGTCAGCAGTATTTGTCCGATCCATGGCAGAATCATTGTGCTCGAGAGAAGACGATTTAGAATCAAGCAATGCCTTAAAAGCCCTAGGAAGAGAAACCTTCGATTTTTTATTTCCGGAATACAATCCGAAACAATCTCCCATCGTACCAGAAGGTACAGAATGGGATTTTCAAAGACCAGTAGAAGAAGATGGAGCCTTGCAGCTTTCCTCAACAGATTATATTCCAGAAAGGCCATGGAAAAAACCAAGTCCTTTTTTAGGATCCAATAATTGGGCGGTTGCTGCTAGCAAAACAGCAAATGGAAATCCAATATTATGTAGCGATCCTCACTTGAATTTGACCCTGCCAAGTATTTGGTATGAAATGCAAATTCATACACCAGAATCGAATTCTTATGGGGCTACTTTACCGGGGATGACTGGAGTGATCATTGGCTTTAACGAGAACATCGCCTGGGGCGAAACGAATGTAGGACATGACGTTATGGATTGGTTTAAAATAAAATGGACCGATGACAAAAAAGACACCTACTTGCTGGATGGCAAAGAAACAAAAGTGACTTGGAGAGTCGAAGAAATTAAAGTCAAAGGAGGAGAAATTATTTTGGATACGGTAAAATATACAGTCTGGGGACCTATCGTTCATGACGATCCAGGAAGTGTGTATCAGGATATGGCAATGCGCTGGTTGCCAAATGTTCAATACAGTTCGGATGAACCCGCTACTTTTATGGAAATGAATAAGGCCAAAAATTACGAGGACTATTCAGATGCCTTGAAAAACTACATCGCTCCAGCACAGAATTTCGTTTTTGCGGCCAAGGATGGAGACATCGCAATCAAAGCAAATGGTCGACTGCCAGTCAAAAGAAAAGAGCAAGGCCGGTTTGTTCAAGATGGCAGCGATTCAAAAAACAACTGGCAAGGAATGATTCCAATGGATCAAATCCCACAAGTCAAAAATCCAGAAAGAGGCTTCGTGTCTTCAGCAAATCAACATTCAACCACCCCAGATTATCCTTACTATTATAACGGAGGTTTTGAAGACTACCGCGGTAGAATTCTGAATCGAGAATTAGAAGGAATGGATAAGGTCACGGTTGAAGATATGATGAAATTGCAAAACAGCAATTACAGTTTGAAAGCAGAAGAAGTGATGCCATTGTTTTTAAATGCAATGAAAGAAAGTGGGCAGGATGAGAAAGAATCAAGTATGCTGAAAACGATGAGGGAATGGGATTATAATTATTCCGCAAATGATGCTGCACCAAGTTTTTTCAATATGTGGTTTGACGCGTTTAATAAAATGACTTGGGATGAGATTTATGCTCTTGAAGATAAAGGAGTGATGTTGTATCCAGAAAGTTGGAGAACGATTGAATTACTGGAAAGTGATCCAGAGAATGCTTTTTTCGATGATAAATCAACACCTGAGGTAGAGGTTGCAAAAGATATGGTACAAAAATCCTTTGAAGCGATGTTGAAAAAAGTGGACGAGTTGGGAGGTTCCGAAGAATCTCTAAAATGGGCTGATCAACGAGACTTGGTGGTCGGTCACCTAGGACAAATTTCTGCATTTAGTTCTGAACGTATAATAAGCGGAGGTTTTGGAGACGCATTGAATGCAAGTGGAAGTAAGGCAGGACCTTCGTGGAGAATGGTGGTTGAATTGGGAGATGAAGTCAATGCTTACGCCGTATACCCAGGAGGTCAGTCTGGAAACCCAGGAAGCCCGTTTTTCAAAAACATGTTAGAGAAATGGACCAAAGGTGAATATTACAAATTGCATTTTGCAAAAAGCCCAGAAGATTTAAAAGACGTAACCTTGTTTCAACAAAAATTTAAATAAAGAGATAAAACAGAGCTTCTGGTCTTACCTATAAAATTAAAGGATCAAGGAATCTATTGCTAGGATAGCTTCAGAGGAGTGACATCTAAAATTCGAAAACATGAAAATCTTAATTTCAATAATTCTAACAATCGTCATAGGTTACATCGCTTCATTGATCTTACCTTGGTGGTCGATCGTAGTAGTGGCTTTACTAGTAGCAATGGCTATGAATCAAAAATCACTGCCCAGTTTTGCAGCAGGATTTATCGGAGCGGCATTGCTCTGGGGCGTTTATGCAGCCGTACTAAATTCTGGCAATGAAGGAATCCTTGCAGCTCAATTGGGCGCCTTGTTTGGTGGATTGAGTGGTCTTGGTTTGATTGGAGCAACGGCTGTGTTGGCTGGGCTGATAGGAGGGATGGGTGCATTGACGGGGAGTTTGGGCAGATCAGTTTTCGGGAAGGC
>CALIAG010000277.1 GCA_938041325.1 uncultured Saprospiraceae bacterium
CACGATCATTCCCCACTAATATACACAACCTATCCCCTCTTTTCAAAACAAAACATCTTTCCATACGTATAGGCACTTTTGATGATTTTACTAAAAAATCATTTCACCAATTACTTATTTTGTAATTTTATCAAAATTCTACGTTTTACACATAACCTAACTCCCAAATGGCTGAAAAAAAGTCAAAAAAGAAAAAGCAGAAACATCTCCCCAAAAAGAAAGTGACAACGACGCCTTCCTTTTGGACCAATACGGATTTGTTGCTTCCCTTAGCAATTATTCTTTTAGGCACAGTACTCGCCTTCTGGCCTTCCCTACAAAATGGTTTTGTAAACTGGGATGACGATGTCAATATTCTTGACAATGAGAATTTGGCTGCGTTCGATTGGGCCAATATTAAAGCCATTTTTACCGATAAAGTAATGGGGGGTTACAACCCACTTTCCATTTTTACTTTTGCAATTGAAAAACATTTCTTTGGTTTAAATCCCAAAGTCTTCCATATCAATAATTTGATCTTGCATTTGATTTGTGTTTTCTTCGTTTACCGAATTGCTTTGGAAATGAAGATCAGCAAAATGGCAGCGATTCTTCTGACTGTGTTATTTGCTATTCACCCAATGCGTGTAGAATCTGTGGCTTGGGCGACGGAGCGGAAAGATGTTTTGTTTGGCACTTTTTACCTCAGTGCTTTGTTTTCCTATATCAAATACATAAAGTCAAACCGGACGCTCAGCAAGTACTTAATCATTACGATTGTGCTTTTTGTGCTTTCCTTGTTTTCAAAAATACAAGCGGTTTCTTTGCCGCTTTCATTGCTTTGTTTGGATTATTATTTCAATAGAAAATTAGAGGTCAAACTCGTGATAGAAAAATGGCCTTTTTTCTTGGGCTCTTTGTTATTCGGTTTGGCAGGGATTTTCTTTTTGAGCGAAGCCAATACTTTGGAAGATGCGACGAATTATACTTTTATCCAACGCTTGTTTGTTGGTGCTTTTTCCTTTTCTGTTTATATGATAAAATGGATTTTCCCTTACGAAATGGTGCCTTTGTATCCATATCCTAAATCTTTGGGTTGGGAATATTACGTGGCTCCATTGGGCGTTTTCGCCACATTTGCTGCGGGTTGGTTGGCCTTTAAAAAAGACCTTAAAGCGGTCGCTTTTGGAATTGCTTTCTTTTTTGTAAACATCGTTTTCTTATTGCAGATATTGGGCGCAGGACAAGGATTGAAAGCAGATCGATTTACTTACATCGCTTATTTTGGATTGTTTTTCATCATTGCTTGGGGATACGATTGGGTCAGTAAAAAATGGCCTGCGTACAACATCATGCTTAGTGGAGGTTTGGGATTGTATCTTTTGCTCTTTGGTTTTATGACGCACAAGCAATGCAAGATCTGGGAGAATGGGCTTACCCTTTGGACGCATGTGATTGAACACTACGATAATATTTCTACGCCTTATGGAAACAGAGGGCAATTCAAACGGGACAATGGAGACATTCAAGGTGCCCTCGCAGATTACACCAAAGCCATTGAAATGGCGCCCGGAAAAGCAAACTTATACAATAGCCGAGGACGTACTTACTTCGAATCTGATCAGACGCAATTGGCGATAAAAGATTATACGGAAGGAATTAAAATGGATCCGGAATTGGGAGAATTGTATGTCAACCGTGGAGCAGCTTTGGCCAAATCTGGCGATTATAATGCGGCGCTGGTAGATTTGAATATGGGTGAAAAATTAGATCCCGAATTCACCAACACCTATCTCAACCGTTCATTGGTCTATTCTGTAACGGAGCAATACGATAAGGCAATAGAAGATCATAACAAATATTTAAAATACAATCCTTATAATGCCAACATCTGGTATGAACGCGCCATCACAAAACGAAGAGTTGGAAGGCACGATGAAGCCATGCCGGATTTCAATCAAGCCATAAAGCTGAATCCTAATGAAGGTATATTTTATTTGGGAAGAAGTAAGCTGTTCAACTCGATTGGTGATCAGGGTTCTGCTTTGCGCGATGCACAAACGGCTCAGCAATTGGGTCGGCCAGAAGCGGCAGATTTGATCAAACAAATTCAGCAAAATTGATACCCTGGGATCTAATGGGATTGCTTGGCAAATTTCTTGACCTCGCATTTTCCATCCACATAAATTTTTAAAAAGTACATGGCATCAGCGAAATGGGAAATATCCAGCTTCCATACTTCTGTTCCGAAAACTTGTTCTGGTGTCCAATACAAGACTCGACCGAGTTCATCTACAATTTGAATTTTTACTTTTTTGCCTTCCGGAAAATTGAAAGCAATATTTATCTCGTCATTGACTGGATTTGGAAAAAGCAGTAAATCAGAATCGTCAAAAATGGAATCTTTATCAATCCGGTAAAAAGCAGTCGCTTCACATTGCTTGGCATCTACTACGGTAAGACTATATGCTCCAGCATTTAAATTGATAATAAAAGAAGACTCGTCACCAGTTGACCAACGGTAAGCATATGGCGCTGTTCCTCCTTTTGCTTCTACTTGAATAGAACTATTCGTAAGGCTTGTTTTTATGATTCCTTCTAGCACAATAGGATCAGGTTCTGAAATTTGAAAAACTTCTGAACTAATGCATTGATTTTCGTCCGTCAAGGTGACGGAATATTGTCCAGCTTTTAGTTGATCAACGTTTTGGGTTTGTGGGCCATGCGACCAAATATAATTCAGCGTTTGGCTGGAGCTTATAATTTCCAAATCTATTTTCCCATCGGTTCCTTCGAAACAAGCAACGTCCTCTTTTTCTGAATAAATAATTGGCGCAGCTTCATTAAAAATAGTCACCGTATCTTCAAAAATACAGCCATTTAGATCTCTGACCTGCACAGAATACTCTCCTGCAGATAAGTCTTGTATCACTGGAGTATTTTCCCCACTGTTCCACAGATAACCAAATGGTGGTGTTCCATTTACTAAGTTACAAGCAATCCAACCATTGGCATAAGTGCAGGTCTCATGTTCCAGCGTCATGGAAGCATTCAACTCCGCTCCTACTCCGATAGATAAATTCGAAATTAAAATACAGTTTTCTTCACTGCGAATATAAACGGTATAGTCGCCTGCATTTAGATTATTAAAAATACTGTCCGGTTGAAAATTTATACTGTCCAAAGAGAAATCAAAGTCTCCTCCAAGAATACCAATACCAGAATCGATGATAATAATGAATGATCCATCACTGTTTCCACCACAAGATTCATCTTGGATTTCAAAGCCTATTTCAGGTTCCTCTAAATCTTCTATGGTAAGCTCACTAGCAAAGACACATCCAGCGTCACTCCTTGCATAAACGGTATACATCCCTGCCGTAAGACCAGAGAATATAGAATCTTCTACATAAGTAATATTGTCCAAAGAATATTCATAATTAATCGGTGCTCCTATACCAGAATCTATGATGATGATAGCAACAGTTGCATCATTGCCTCCTGGACAACTTACCGCAATCGTTTCCGTTTC
>CALIAG010000278.1 GCA_938041325.1 uncultured Saprospiraceae bacterium
ACAGATTGATTCCAAGCGATAGGTTTGATCTTCTCTTTTACTTCTTGATTAGTAATCACAAAGACTTCAAAAGGCTGTAGTCCACTTGAAGTTGGTGCAAGCGATATCGCCTCTAAAATATTCTCAACCTTTTCTTGAGATACTTTATTCTCCATTCATTGCCTTTACAGCATATCGCCAGTTTAACTTGTCTAACAATTCCATAATTATTTATTGATTTATTTTATTTCTTTACAACAACACCTCTGTCCAACAAACTCACTATCAAGAAGTTTAAGATATTTTTAGTGTTTAGAATAAGTCCTTGATTCTTAGGCATGGGCAGCTAAAATTAAACATTCAAATGGAGTCTTATTCAGAGATCAAGAATGAATTAATGTTACTTTTACAGTAGATTCTTTATATAAAATCTATTACATATTATGAATCCAGCTTTCAAGAAGTACCTTTTAAAAGTAACCAAATCTTCAGCCTGCGAAGAACTTGTTGTCATTCAATCCTTGTGGAGTGGTTATGGCAAGATTTCTCGTTATAAATTGCACAACTCTTCTCATCCAACGGTAGTAATTAAACACATTGCTTTAAATCAAGCGAATGCACATCCAAGAGGATGGAATACTGGCAAGTCTCATGAACGAAAAGTGAAATCATACGAAGTTGAAACGTATTGGTACGAAAAATGGTCCCAGTTATGTAGTCCAGATTCCCGTATTCCAAATTTTATTGGCACCTTTTCACAAGGGAAAGACCAGTGGATTATCATCGAAGATTTGAATAAACGCTATCCTGTCCGAAAACATGAAATTAATTTACTCGAAGTGAAAGCTTGTTTGAAATGGTTGGCAAATTTTCATGCTACTTTTTTAGCCAATGAACCGAAAGGTTTATGGAAAGTTGGTACCTATTGGAACTTAGAAACCAGACCTGATGAATTTGAACTGATAGAAAATAAAGAACTAAAATCTAAGGCACATCTGATAGATGAAAGGTTAAACAATTGCAAATATCAAACAATTGTACATGGAGATGCTAAACTTGCAAACTTTTGTTTTTCTGAAGATGGTCAGCAAATTGCAGGAGTAGATTTTCAATATGTAGGTGGAGGATGCGGAATGAAAGATGTTGCATACTTTTTGAGCAGCTGTCTCACCAGCTCTGACTGTGAATTATATGAAACAGAACTTTTGAATTTTTACTTTTCAGAATTTAGAAAAGTATTTGACTCCGCTACATTCCCTTTTGCATTCAAGGACTTGGAAATAGAATGGAGACAGATGTATCCTTTTGCATACACTGACTTTATCCGATTCCTCTTAGGTTGGATGCCGTCTCATCAAAAGATAAACAAGTATAATCTTAAGTTGATGGATTTGGTATTGAGTCGTTTATAATTCGATATTGGCTCTGACAAAATTCTTATTGCAGTAATATTTCGAAAATATAAAAAAGCTGGTAAAAAAAAGCTGTTGGCTAAATATCACGAAAACATATAGCCAACAGTATGACCCGCTTATTCCTTCACAAATTTCTTTGCAAGATTTTGTTCCCCATTCATGAGGCGGACAAAATAAACGCCTGAAGGAAACTGAGAAACGTCAATTTTAATCAGCTGGTCTTCTTGTTGGAATTCGTATTCCTTAGTGAATACGCTTTTCCCAAGACTGTTAAAAATAGAAATGGCATTTTTAGAAGAACTTGCAGCCTCTACTTGCACATTTATAAAATCAGAACTAGGGTTTGGATATATTTTAGCGATACTACTAATGCCATCTGTTTTATTAATATTCGGATTTGACATTCTTAAGGAAGGTCTGCCGGTCTCGCAAGGAATTTCCACTATGAAAGGTCGGCTTGACCAAGCATTTGTCCAAGACCATTTTCCATTCCATTGATTCATGACAACGTGATCATTTTGTCCCGTATTTGTACCACAAAAAAAGCAATCTGGATCGAAATTCGAAAAGGAAACCGCATCCTCTGTCCCCCAAGAAAGCACGCCTTCTTGTTCTAAATCATTTAAACCGATGTATGTCATTTCTGATAAATATTGATATAGAAAATCATTTTCTTCCTCACTATTAATGCTTGCTAAGTTGAATCCGTATTCTTCAAGAAATGCATTTGTTGCATACATATTATCGCTATTGTTCGAAAGGTAATACTCACTGTTATCAAAACTGCCTATGTGAGTAAAATCCAAGGTCTCTATTTCATCAGTATCAGCCGTACAATCAACAGGATCGGAAGAGCAGGGATATTGAGCTATCTTTAAATAGCCATTCGTAGTTTTTGCGAGGTATAAAAAAGTTTCATCTTCTCCATTAAGTAAATAAATAATCTGACCAAATACATTTTCTGAAAAAACAGGTTGTTCGTAGGAATAAATCTCTTCTTCGTCAGAAACGTAAACAGTGTATGGCTGAGAAACTCCAATATGACTACCACTAGCGGCTGTTCGAATATTTGTATTTACAAACTTATAATCATAGGAATATGCTCCATATCTGCCACTACTACTATTGCTAACTTGAAGTGTATTAGCATTATTATTCCAGTAGGTAATTATATTGTTCACACCAGAATAAGCACCTCCGCTATTATCTGATACAGATCTTTTAAGCCCGCAAGGCGTTCGCTTTAATTCAATTGAATAAGCTTCTCTATGATGTTCTAGATTGTAATTACCTTCCGAATCATATTTTACCAAATAACTGTAGTATGTGTTCATCCAAGTTGGCTTATGAAATTCGTAATTCACATAAAAGCCTCCATCATTTGTAGGATACAATCCTTTAAGTTTATCCCAAGCTGCACTTCCGGTATGATTAAATATGTCATCATACACATCGATTTTTTCAAAGGATTCACTAGTCTTTATACAAACCACCATACTTAAGAAAGTACTAGGCGAATAATTTCTTAAATTATAATAGAAGACATATTCCCCTGTAAATAACTTAATAACACGCATAGTTGGATATTCATCAAATAAATAATTCGGTAAGGGTTTACTGTCAAGGACATTTCCTAAATAATCCTTTTCTTCCAAAAGTCTTTCCTCTTCATTAATTGATAAGCTGGTCTCGCTTTCAATTACTTCAGATGACAAGATATTTCCTGAGAGATCTACCACATGTTTGTGAATATTCCCTTCTTGGTTCGTATAAATTTCATATCCATTATCGATAATGTCTTGACACAGAAACTCATGGTCAAAACCCAAATTTTCTGAACAATCTTCTTCTATATAAGGAAGCTTGACTTTTGTAGAATTGTTAAAAATATAAACATTATTACCCTCATCACTTTCAGCAATCTGATTATCTGCATCAATTACAAATATTAAACGCAAAGATCTATTTGAATAAGTTTCAGGAATCGTAACCCCGCCCACAACATTTTCAATTTTACCAATAGGCGTATTCCCCGTTGGTACATAACCAACTTCAATGTCTTCATCATCAAAATATCGATCTCTTGATATATATTTTCTTATTGTATAATTCCCAACAGCAATCTCTGTTCCTATGTTTTCAATATCAAAAGTATAGTAAACTACTTCCCCAGGGACAACAGTATTTGGAACTCCTTTAATGTTGGATATTTTTAAATCAGCTTGCGAAAAGCACATGTTTAAATTCACTAGTAGAAAAGTAAGTGTACCGAAAAGGATTTTTAAGTTTCTCATGATCTTAGTTTTATTATGTTTTGATTTAACATAAGTA
>CALIAG010000279.1 GCA_938041325.1 uncultured Saprospiraceae bacterium
AAGCCTTTCTACAAAGCTCATAAGAGCTATGCTACCACCGGGAACTTCTGGTGGATGTTGTCGTCCAACGATGACGATGCTTTTAGTTGGATTGCCTTCTTTAATCGTTAGCAAAGAAATGTCTTTGTTTAAAACACTTTTTCCAACAGTTGATTTGGCAACAAATTCTTTGCTTGAAAGTTGGTCCATCCATTTGTCATTACTCGAAGTCGTGATCAATTCTTGAGCGGAAATCCAACGTTTTTCAGGTGTTAAATTTAAATAGAGCAGAACAGATTGGTTGGCAGTGTCTACTTTATAATCTGCTTTCTTCATTGGAGTCCAAACTAAACCATCCATACTTGTTTTTGGAATGAATCGATGAGAGTGCTCAGTATATTTAAGTGCAATTACTGCCTTTCTTTTTTTCTGTGACCAAATTTTAAAAGCAAACCATGCACTTTTATTGACGGGGGTGTTTTCTGGTTTTACAATAATCTGATAACTGGTGTCCGTTAATTTCAAAAAGTCATTGGCTCTTGCTCCTTCAAATTGATTGTCTACAAAAACATCATCTTGTTGGAAAATGGTTTTGTTTTGGACATCAATCGGGGAAACAACTTTTGCTTTTTCTTCAACTGCTGGTTTGCAACTTATAATCAAAAGAAGGAGGAAATAAAATAGATTTCTCATTGACAAGTTTTATTTGAAGGTACGGTAAAAAATAGAATTCTAAATTATTTACTATTTAAATGATGGGCGAGATAAGCCCCCATGCTGAAGCAAGCTTGTAAAAGATAGCCTCCTGTAGGTGCATTCCAATCTAGCATTTCTCCCAAGCAATAGTTGTTGGGTAAGTTTTTTAATTCAAAATATTGATTTACAGCTTCCAAAGGAATGCCGCCGGTTGTAGAAATAGCTTCATCCAAAGGAGCCGTAGCACTTAATAGAATTGGAAGCGCTTTAATTTTTTCAGAAAGAATTTTCGCATCAATGAATTCCTCTTTTGTTGTAAAATGTTTGAGTAGCGCAACTTGATTGCCTTGGAGTTTTAATGAATTCCGTAATTTAGAGGAAAGGTTTTTTTCATTGGAAGTTTGCAAAACAGATTCTATCTTTTGAACAGTCAAGGTTGGTTTTAAATCAAGGAATACAGTCGCCTGTTTTGCAATCGTAAATTGTTTTTGGATTTGCGGACTGAGGGCGTAAATCCCATTTCCTTCCAATCCAAATTTCGTAATGACCAATTCTCCTTTTTGCTGTTTTCCATCACAGTTTACAGCAATATTTTTCAATGGAGTTCCTTCATAAGATTTTAAGAAGTCGCTCGACCACTTTACTTCATAAGCACAATTGACTGCTTGAAAAGGGTTTGTTTTGATATTTTTTGATTCAAAATAATTGGTCCAACCACCATCAGAACCAGTGATTTTCCAACTACCTCCACCCAAAGCAAACACAGTTATATCTGAGTTTATTAGTTCTTTGTTTTCAAAAAGTGGACTTTGGTCTTTCCAACCCATCCAGTTGTACCCAAAAAGAATTTTTGTTTTTCGATCTTCCAATTGTTGAAGAATGGCGTTCAAAACATCAATCGGTTTGGTGCCTTTTTCGGGGAATATTTTTTTGCTACTTCCTATGTAAGTTTGAATTCCAATTTGAGTCAACCATTTTCGAAACTGCTTATTGTCAAAATGATTGAATGCTTCTTTTAAAAAGGAAGGCGGCGTATACTTGTTGATGAAATTGGGCGGCTCTTCTGAATGGCTTAGATTAAAACCACCTTTGCCGGCGACTAAGAATTTTCTTCCTGTCGCTTTATTTTTTTCGTAGATGGTCACTTGATATTTATCAGGATCAAGGAAACAGGCTAGTGAGAGGGCAGAGGGACCTCCACCAATAATGGCAATGGATTTTTTCATTTGTATAATATAAAAAGCCCAAACAATCTCAATCGATTATTTGGGCTTTTACTAGCTATTTTAAAGTCTATTTTTTAATCACTTGAACATTCACAGCGTTCGGACCTTTAGGTCCCATCTCAATTTCGAAAGACACTTTATCATTTTCTTCTAACTGTTCGTTGGTGTTATTAATGTGCACAAAGATGCTGTCACCATTTGAGTCATTAATGAAACCATATCCTTTTTCATGGTTGAAAAATTTCACCTTACCTTTACGTTCCTTCTCAACAGGTTCGTCGGATGCTGGTGGTATTCCAAGTACAATATCTTCAGCCTTGATTTCAACTTTTTTCTTGTTGGGATCTGGTGGAGTAGAGGTTACATTACCATCCTCATCTACATAAGAAAGCATTTCTTCAAAAGTCTTTTTCCCGCTTTCCGCTTTCTCTATTTTCCTTGCCTCCTTACGTTCTAACTTATCCTTTCTTTTTTTACGACGTTTTTTTTCTTTTTCTTTTTTATTGAATGACTGCTGTGATTTTGCCATATATATGTTTAGTTATTAAATTATTCCATTGACAGTAACATTGATGTGTCAGAAAAAGTTCCAGTCAATTACGCACAATTTAAGGTAATTATGATAAACATAAGATTAATTGGATTTATATTTTTAAGAAATTGTACTCTTTTTAAGGTTTTTTGCCTAGGAAACGCGAAAATTTCTCTTCCTGCACAATAAATATTTTTCATTTTTAAAATGTGAGAATTTCTATTTTTCTTGGAAATACTTCTAATTTTTCTTTTGACTATATCCTTTTTTTTATAGTAAAATACTTTTGAAATTTGCCAATGAGATACAAAACCTAATATTATTTTCAAATTTAAAGAGGGAATGATAGGTAAAGTGTAAATCCGACAATTTTAAAAGAGGTAAGAGTTTAAATTCATATAGCAATTTTATTATCACAATTAAAAATGAATGAAATGAAGAAAATTTACTTTACTCTATTTGCGTTTTTAATCTTAAACCTCACTGCATTTGGTCAAACATCTTTGACCGTTTCTCCAGACTTTACAGTGACAACAGTACATGGCGAAGAGGTTAATTTGTTTACCCTTCTAGATGAAGGCAAGCACGTTATTCTTGATTTCTTTTTTACGACTTGTGGACCTTGCATCGCATCTGTTCCAACTTTCAATGAATCTTTTGAAAAGTATGGTTGTAATAAATCGGATATATATTTCCTCTCAATTGATTCTGGTGACAATGACACACAAGTATTAGGATATGAAGCACAGTATGGTGCATTGCTTCCAAGTGCCAGTGGTGTTGATGGAGGTGGGAATGAAGTTGTTGCTGCATTTGGGGTTACTGCTTTCCCAACTACCGTTTTAATTGCTCCGGATCGTAGCATAGTAGCACAAGATATTTGGCCAATAACGCATGCTAACCTCGACGGTCAAATCAATACTGTTGCTGGTATTGAAACCAATCCAGAAGCTTGTGTAGCTACAGTTTCAATTGAAGAATTGGAAAATGTTCCAACTCAAATCAAAGGAATTTATCCTAATCCAACAGCAGTAGATGCTACTTTGGAATTCAGTATTCCAGAAGCTATTTCTATCAAGACTGAAGTTTATAACCTAATGGGACAACAGGTTTTGGATATTCCTTTTAATAATTTTTCTCAAGGAACCAATACCATTTTAATCCCAACTTCGAATTTGGTAAATGGTACTTACACTGTTAACTTGATTCAAGCTGATGGTAAAATGGCGATCACCAAATTATCCGTTTTGAGATAAGAAGTAAAAAGAAATATTGTATTATTTTTTTGTAAAAATACTTTTAATAAAAAAGGCTGTCCCGTTTAGACAGCCTTTTTTATTTGAATAGCCTGTTTACTTTATAAGCAAGGATATAGATGCAAATTACCGTTTAGTTGTTATTATTTTATAACTTAAAAACTGATTATTATAATAACTATAAAACAACTTAAAACATTTCATTATGGCGTATTTAGAAGTACTACTTGGTGCAATAGCAGCATTTGCATTTGGTTTTGTTTGGTATTCTTTTCTATTTGGAAAAACTTGGCAAGCAGAAACTGGAATAACAGATGAAGAAGCTCAGTCCAATATGGCACTGACTCATGGTCTTGCATTTTTAATGATGATCATTACGACTTATGCGATTAATTTTATTGTTAATTTACATGAGGTCGCTGAACAAACATTTGTGCATGGTGGCTTTCACGGAATTCTTGCAGCTTGCTTGTATGCAATTCCTGTTGTGGCCATCCATTATTTATATCAAAAGAAATCGCTTAAATTGTTTTTAATTGATGCTGGATATGTTTTATGCTTTTTTGCAATTTCGGGTGCAGTAACAGCAGCGCTTAAATTAGGTTAATTTATTAACCAGTATCAAAATTGAGATGACATTTAAAGGTCCGTGCCTCCTTGGTACGGACTATTTTTTTTCTGAAAATTTTAAGAATTTTCTTCTGGAACAGCCCGATCTTGAATTCCTAGAAAAGTTTCAATTTGTTGTTCTAAAAACCTCGCCTTTGATTGATTGTTAACATACGTCAACATAACATGCTTTTGACCTTCGAGTCCATTGACAATTATATAAATGGCAGAGTTGGTCCCAAATTTTTTAATGTAAACCTGATCAATTTCACTGATGTCATAACTTTTATCCTTGTTGAATTTTTTTGGACGCCATGCTATATCCAGTTTACGATTGTCAATATTTATATGAATCTTATGTTTACTTTTATTAAGCGCCCTTCCAATAAAGTAGACCATTATTGCCAGCATTGCCAATGGAAAAATAAACGAAATCTTACCTGCACTATAAAAAATAAACAGTAAAAAGGTGAAAACCACTGAATACAGAGTTGTTAAAACATCGTACTGTGTATTCGGTTGTGTTATTGTAAAATCAATATCATCCTTAAATCGAAAGACATCGATTCCTTCTGGTTTGACTAACACAGGGTTTCTATCTTTTTCGTTTTTGAAATGGGCAATGTCTTTTTCAAAAGGAAAGACAATTGCACAAGGATCGCATTTAGCAATTTGATCGTTGATATTTATATTGCTTGCTGCCACAGCTTCATTGCAATTGGGGCAACAGATTTTTTGGAAGACTTTTGGGAAATCTGCTTGAAGGTTTTTTAGTTTTAGTTTGTATTCTTGTTGGTGTTCATTCTCCATAAAATTGCCATTTATTTATATACAAATCCAAGCTAAGGGAAAATAGTAATCATCATGAGATAATCAAAAGCAGGGAAATGGAAGCCAGTTATTTATAAACCGGAAAGTTTAAAACTTGGTTTAAATGGTCTTTTAGGTATCAAATAAATTTTCCAAAATATCCCGTTCTTTACTGATTACAAATTCGATAATCAAACGTTGATTTTTATCCGATAAAGATTCGAAAAGTGCATCGCCTTTGTTAATAATTTCATAGCCCATTTCTAGTCCATTGATTTCAACTTCAGAATAAACATCTGAACGCTTTTTCATTTTATTGATCAAAAACTGAATGATCTCTTTAATTTTTCCAACCAACTTTCTGTCGTATAAAGTTTCAAACAAATTTTCATTGGCGACTATGAACTCCTCTATTTCTTTTGGAGATAAAGATTTAATCAAACTATTGATGTTTGCTTCAGAATAAGGAGCAGCAAGTTCTTGTGCTATCGCACTGTCTACTAATTTTTCTTCAAACTTATTGCCTTTTCGAAATGACTTTAAGGCATTCAAGCCTGCTTTTAATAATTTGGGCAAATGTCTTCCAAATTTGAATATCAGAGAAGTAGAATCCATCATTAAACGGGTCAGCTTTTTAGGATTCTGAATGTAAACATCCAGACTTTCAAAAGCTTCATTCAACTCTTCTCTTTTTTCAGGAGAAGGATATAAATTCTCCAAGAAAAAATCCCTAAATAATTTTACTCTGTTTTCATCAAACGACTCTGGAATGTCTGCCGTCTTGCTCAAATTCGAATAAGTATATCTTTTTTGAATGACTTTTCTATACCCTTTGATGACCTCATTTAAGACTGCTTTCCTGTTTTCTTTTTCGCTCATAAAACCTTTGTGAAAGAATTGTTTTTTAATCTCAAATAAGAGATTAGAATAATGTATGCTAAATTACTAAAATTAAAGAAATAAAATTCCAGCGAAAGGCATTTTATTGGGTACATTATAGTTTTTAAAATTATTTCTTAATTTGAGTGTGGATGGAGAGATACAGAGTCGTAATCATAGGCATTTTTAGCATTTCTTGGTTTTTTTCATTTGGCCAACCACAGCCTTGTGGACCGAACCCAGCAATGACTTCTTTTTGCGATAATGCATGTGTAATTTGTGATATCGACGGGTTTTCAGGTGTCAATGACCTAACCGCCCAAGGCCAAGGTTTTACTAACTTCTGTACCACTCAATACAACAATATGCAATATCTGGCTTTTATTGCAGGAACACCGCAACTCGTGATTGAAGTAGTGGTAGGAACTTGTTTAGGAGGGGCGGGTAGTTTAGAAGTTGGTTTTTTTGAAAGTTTTGATTGTGAAACATTTACTGCAATTTCAGCATGTGATACGGATATAGAAGGCCCAGGAAGTACAGTATTTACCACTGATGAGGATTTGGTGGTTGGACAACATTATTATTTGGTCATAGATGGAAGTAATGGTGCCAATTGTGATTGGACCTTTAATGTTCTAGAAGGCTCGACAGAAGTTTTGCCTTTGACCACTTCAGGAGTTATCACTTCTGTTAACGAAACTTGCCCTGACTTTCCAACATTATTTAGTACCACAGTTGAATCTGGAGCAGCAATTTTTGATTGGACAATAAACGGGGTAAGGGAAGGGAATATTTCTCCGATTCAAGAATTTTCATTCCCAACCGAAGGGGTATATGACGTATGCGTAACTGCTGCAAATGTTTGCGATGAAGCACCACCTTCCTGTACAACTATTTTGGTGCGTGCGCCAATGACTTTAAATATCAACGAAATACTTTGTGAAGGTGAATGTGTAGAAGCGAACGGAATTCAATTTTGTGAAACAGGTATTTATCAAGAAGTCGTGATCTTGCCCAATGGTTGTGATAGTGTTATTAATATTGACATAGAGGTTTTTGCGGTTTCTGAAACATTTGTAGATATTTGGTTATGCAGTGATCAGTTTTTCTTTATTGGAACGGATGGATACAACCTTACCGGTTCTTACATCGATACTATTCCGAATGAATTCAATTGCGACAGTATTGTAAGTCTTGAATTATTGGTCATTGAATGTGAAATCAGTGGGACAACGGATGAAGTCCCCGTTATTTGTAATGGAGATTCAACAGGTACTCTGACATTTAGTTTAACACAAGGAACACCGCCTTTTGATTATAGAGTAAATGCTTTGGACGGTACTTTGTGGGCAACGGGGAATGCGATTTTTGTAAACGCTCAAGTTTCAGGACTGCCTGTAGGTTCTTATCAAATATATATTGAGGATACTTTTGGAAATGATGTCGTTCTTTTTCAGGAAATTACGGAGCCAAACCCTTTAGCTGTTGATTTTACAATATCAGATTACAACGGTTTCAACATCAGTTGTAACCAAACCAATGGTTCACCTGGCGATGATGGCTTTGCGCAATTGGCTGTAATTGGCGGAGTGCCTCAATACGAGGTATTATGGAATAATGGAGTCATAGGAGAACGCATTGATTTTTTAGAAGAAGGTATTTACACAGCAGAAGTAACAGATGATTCGGGCTGTAAAATAGTAGATAGTGTTGCCCTGATAGCACCAAGCAGAGTAGAGGTGGAAATTAGTTTTGAGAATCCAAGTTGCGATGGATTTGCCAGCGGAGAGATTTGGATTGATGAAATTTCAGGTGGAACAGCACCTTATTTATTCGCTTTAGATAGCGGTAGTTTTCAAAGCGATACTTTGTTTACAGGTTTAGAAGAAGGTATTTACGAAATAGTTATCCAAGATGCTAATAATTGTGTCTCAAGCGGTAGTTTAGGATTGATTGCTCCGGAGATACCTGAAATTTTAACTTTAGATGATGTTGAGGTTGAGCTAGGAAGAAGCGTAGAAATTAATCCCATTCTCAATAACGCAATTATCGGAAATATTCAATGGTCTGATACGATTACCTTAGATTGTGGAGATTGCCTAGAGCCAATGGCAAGCCCTATAAATGATGCAGCATATGTACTTACCGTCACCTCTGCAGATGGATGCAGTGCTACTGATTCATTAAATGTTTTTGTTTTGAAAGTTCGCAATGTATTTGTACCCAATGCTTTCTCCCCGAATGGTGATGGTTTAAACGATAAATTGGTTGTTTTTGGCGGGCCGGAAGTTGAAAAAATTGCAAGCTTTAATCTTTATAATCGTTGGGGAGATGTGTTATTGGAAAAAGTAGATTTTTTAGCCAATGATGCCAATGAAGGTTGGGATGCTAGATTTAAAGGAAAGGATGTAGAACCCGGGATTTATGTTTGGACAGCTGTCGTAGATTTTATCGACGGAGTAAGCAAACCATTGAGTGGGAGTGTGTTGATAGTACGTTAAAAAATTAGATTGTTTTTTATAATAGAAAACAATAAATTTATTGAGCAAATTTTAATCTCAAAACCAATGCTTTGATGGCGCCAAATTATTTCATTTACAATTCTTTTCATCGCATTATAGCATTTGGCCTATATTGCATTTTTTGCTTTGTTTCATGTGAATCATCGATTCCTTCTATATCTTTGAATCAACCATATGTAATAAAGGTTACTGGAAAAAATTATGAATGGTGGATCAAACATCCCGGACTGGATGGAGAATTAAATACCCAAGATGATATTGTCCAAATACAAGATATATCCTTGCCAGAAAATACACTCGTCAAGATATTGCTAAACAGTGATGATTTTATCTACTTTTTAGAATTGCCTGCACTTCAACAAATAGGAAGCGCGATTCCTGATAAAAATTATTTTCTTGAATTTCAAACTCCTCACAAAGGAGAATACGATCTGAAAGGCAATCAAATGTGTAGTTATACTCATGCTTCATTGCTTGGGAATTTAAATGTCCTTAGCATCCGAGAATTTTCCAATTGGCACTCACAGAATCAACCCAAATAGAGAATATGAAAAGCATTGTCAACCTAGGTCTTTTTATTTTGATAATTAT
Source organism: uncultured Saprospiraceae bacterium (assembly GCA_938041325.1). Lineage (GTDB taxonomy): Bacteria > Bacteroidota > Bacteroidia > Chitinophagales > Saprospiraceae > CALIAG01. The sequence goes on from CALIAG010000279.1 coordinate 9,101, forward strand.
TGTCGCTGGCTTTATTCTTTTCGATCAAAATGATCAAAACCTTGAGACAAATGAAATTCCTTTCAGTACAATGGAAGAAATCGAACCTCATTGGTTAATTGCGCAAGCAGACCAACAAATAAAGAAGTCTAAATCCTTCAAAGTATTTCATGATTTTAAGTTTTATGATGAGCAAGTTTCAAGTAATGTTAGCTTTAAGCATAACATTGTACCAGACTGTACTTATGACTTAAAACCAGTTCATTATGATCATGGAACTGGAGTAGTATTAGCAGACGTAGACAATGATGGTCTCTATGATGTTTATTGGGTCTCTCAAGTAGGTAAGGGAGAATTATGGAAAAATCTGGGCAATGGAAAATTCAAAGATATTACCTCGGTTTCAGGCTTAGATGTCAATGAAAAAAACATTAATGTTTCTGCAGCTTTTGCAGATATTGATAATGATGGAGACGCTGATTTATTTGTTACCAATATAAAATCTGGTAATAAATTATTTGAAAATGATGGCGGTGGAAAATTTACCGATATTTCCAAAAGTGCTGAAATAGATTATGTAGGACACTCCTCAGGGGTTACTTTTTTAGACTTTAATAAGGATGGTTTACTGGATGTCTTTGTTAGTAATGTGGGGAAATATACCACTGATGAAAAATCGAAGTTTAAGGTTGGTAAAAACGAGTACAGCTATTTCGTTGGATATAAAGATGCTTTTGCTGGACACTTAAAAGAAGAACGACTTGAAAATAGTATTCTTTATCAAAATAAAGGAAATAATAAATTTGAGGATGTCACCACTGCAATGGGTTTAAGGGACCAAAGCTGGACCGGCGACGCTACTTTCCTCGATGGCAACAATGATGGCTTTCCTGATTTGTATCTGCTCAATATGCAAGGGTCTGATGCCTATTATGAAAATCAAAAAGGGATAGGTTTTGTAAAAAAAAGCAAAGAACTGTTTCCAAAAACGCCTTGGGGGGCAATGGGAATTAAAGTTTTTGACTACAATAACGATGGCCTTCAAGATATCTTTGTATCCGATATGCATTCTGATATGGGAAAGAATGTTGTACTTCCGGTTGAAAAAGAAAAGGAGAAAGGTGTGGCGCCTTTTCCTGATGATTTTATCGTAACTCCATCCTCTTCCATATATGGAAATGCCTTTTTTAAAAAAACAGGTCCTAATGAATATGAAGAAGTCTCCGATGCAATTGGTGCAGAAAATTATTGGCCTTGGGGTATCAGTACAGGGGATTTAAATGCAGATGGATTTGAAGATGTTTTTTTGGCTTCAAGTATGAATTATCCATATAGATATTCAATGAATAATGTATTACTTAATAATCAGGGAAAAGATTTTCTAAGAAGTGAATTTGTACTTGGAATCGAACCAAGAAGAGAAGGGCGTTTTGCTAGACATTGGTTTTCGATTGATTGTTCTGGAGAATTTAAAAATCATCCCTTGTGTAAAAATAAAAAAGGGCAACAAGATTATTATGGTGCAGTGGGGTCTAGGTCTTCTGCCATTTTTGATTTAGACAATGATGGAGATTTAGATATTGTTACCAATGAATTTAATGATGTCCCGATGATTTTAATCAGCAATCTTACTGCCCAAAAAACGGATATTAAATTTTTAAAAATAAAACTAATCGGTACGAGTTCTAATCGAGATGGCTTAGGAGCTGTAGTGGAAGTGAGAACTGGAGATCAAGTTTACACAAAGGTCCATGATGGAAAATCCGGTTACTTATCCCAAAGTAGTCTTCCTTTATATTTTGGACTAGGAAATGCTTCTTCGGTTGATCATATTAAAGTTAATTGGCCTTCCGGAAAAACTCAGCTCATCAACCAAAATATTTCTATAGGTAACTTGATCGTCCTGACGGAAAAATGAGAAAAAGAATAAGTCAATGAAATTTCAACCGATTTCACTTTTCTATTTCATTAGATTTTTAGTTTGTAATATAGTAAAATGGAAAAATCTAAATTTAACAGACGAAAATTTATTAAAACGACTTCTGCTTCAGTAGCACTTTCGCTTTTGGGCTCACCCTTGCTAGCAATTGACGACAAAAAGAAAAGCCTGAAAGTGGGACTGATTGGAACGGGTTGGTATGGCAAGAATGATTTATTTAGATTGCTACAAGTCGCAGATATTGATGTCGTTGCTTTATGCGATGTTGATGAAAATAAATTATCGGAAGCTGCTGACCTTGTTAAAACTCGTCAAAATTCCAGCAAAAAACCAAAGACGTATTCTGATTATAGAGAAATGCTTTCGGCAAGAAAACTAGACATTGTGATTGTCAATACACCGGATCATTGGCATGCGCTTCAAGCCATCGCAGCAATAAAATCTGGAGCACATGTTTACCTACAAAAACCCGTCAGTGTTGACGTCTTGGAAGGAGAAGCAATATTAGCTTGTGCCAGAAAATACAATAAGGTAGTACAGGTCGGAACACAAAGGAAAAGTACCCCGCATTTAATTGAAGTGAAAAAAGAAGTAATTGACAAAGGGCTGCTTGGGAAAATTTCACATGTTGAAATGTGTTGCTATTATCACATGAGAGCCAACAAAAACCCATCCGTACAAGATATCCCAGACTTTTTAGATTATGAAATGTGGACTGGACCTGCTCCCATGCGGGCTTATGATGGCATACCACATCGCGGATGGTGGAGAGCGTTTATGGAATACAGCAATGGGATTATGGGGGACATGTGCGTACATATGTTGGATACCACTCGTTGGATGCTTGGATTGGGTTGGCCCAATAAAATAAGTTCTACTGGCGGGATTTATGTTCAAAAAGAAAGCAAAGCCAATACGTCAGATACCCAGACCGCCGTTTTCGAATTCGATGAATTAAATTGCGTTTGGCAACATCGTTCTTGGGGAACAGCTCCAGACCCAGAATACCCTTGGGCCTTTTTTATTTATGGAGAAAAAGGAGTACTGAAAGCAAGTGTTCATAAAGCAGAATTCATTCCTATTGAAGAAGGTGAACCCATGCAATGGAATGCGCTTTACGAAAAAGAAAAATACCCAGAGGATGTAACCGAAAAAGACATAGAACTACATGCTGCACCAGCAACTAGAAATCATATGATAGACTTTTTAACCGCTATTCGAAATAATACAAAGCCCGTGTCAGACATTGAAGACGGGCATATTTCAACGGCAAGTTGTATCATCGCAAATTTAGCAATGAAGCTTGGTCGCCCTTTGGTATACAATCCAATAACTAAAAAATTCAATAATGATCCTGAAGCGGATAAGCTTTTGAAAAGAGCTTACAGAGGGGAGTGGGAACATCCGTGGGAAGGGAAATAACTATATTCAAAAATTACGTTTGAAAAAGTCATTTGCTTACTTCACTAATTATCCAAAAAAACATACATTGTTTTTGTGAAAGTAATAATCAAGCAAAAACGACTAAGTAATATCATAAACAGTGCGGAAAAAGTCTTTTTCGAAAATGATTTTTCGAAAACGAGTGTTTCTGATATCTGTAAAATTGCGAATTGTAGCAGAACGACTTTTTACAGCCATTTTGAGAGCAAAGAAAATGTTTACTTGGCAGTTGTCAACAAATCTTTCCAACAATTTCTGATGTATTTTTCTCGTGTGCCTACTGGAGGAAAAAATGGACGAGAACGCATACTTGAGTTGGCAAAAACCTACCTAGAATTTTCAAAACAACACCCTAAAAATTATTTGCTCATTCTTGATTTCTATACGATTCTCAAGAAGATTGAAAACAAAAGCGAGAATGCATCAACGCATATTTTGATAGAATGTCCGTATTTTGAAGAGGTGAAAATCAATGCCAAATTGCCATTCAAAGTAATGATTGAAGAAATTAAAAGTGGACAATGGGATCAAAGTATCTCGTCTAAAAGACCTGCAAAATTAATCTTTTTGAATGTTTGTGCATTCCTTATTGGTGCCACTAATCTTGATCCGTATTCTGATAATAGCCAAGCTCCCGATTCTATATTTGTG
>CALIAG010000280.1 GCA_938041325.1 uncultured Saprospiraceae bacterium
CCCATCCAAAGATCCAAAACCACATCCATTTTTTAACAGGATCGCTAAAATCAACACCTTTTTTGGCCATTTTAGCTTGGATCTTATCCATTTTCTTGGCAAATTTTGAAGATTTTTTCTGCTTCTTAAGCTCTTGTTTGTTCAATTTTTTAGCCGCTTTAGGGCTGTCAGCCGAAAGAATTTCACTATTCAATCCATCTTTTGCAGGTGCAGAATTTACTGCAAAAGAAAACTGACTGGTTAACATTAGGCAAGCCAATAGGCTTAGTGTAAGGGTTTTTAAATTTTTCATACTTAACTAAGGATTAGGGTTAATGAATTAATTAGGTTTAAAAAGCTCTTTTTTGTTCTGTATGTAAAACTTTGGGAATTAACGTAAATCCAAATTATTTATTGGGGATTAAATAAAATGATAGGCAATAATAGAAAAAAAATCTATGATATTCGATTGGCTTTGATGTAATATTTTGAGATTAAGCCTGAAAAAAATAACATTCATCTCAAATTCAATAATAATTCAAACTATAAATCATAGATTTTCGAATATTTATCTTCTATATAATTCATGAAAAAAGTGAAATCTAAGGTTTCACCAGTCGTTTTTTTACACAAATCATCTACATTATAGGTCTGCCCATAGGCATGAATATTGGTTCTCAACCAACTCAAGACGGCAGAAGTATCTCCTGATTCTATTTGATCAATAATATTTGGGGTATCTTTTTTTATAATATGAAAAAATTGTGCCGCATAAAAGCTACCTAATGAATACGTTGGGAAATAACCCAGGCTTCCATGAGACCAGTGGATATCTTGAAGTATCCCATGATTGTCATCTCTAATCTCAAGTCCTAAATAATCTTTGTATTTGGCGTTCCAAGCTGATTTTAAATCTTTTGTAGACAAGGAACCTTCAATCAAGGCTTTTTCTAATTCATAGCGAATCAAAATATGCAAATGGTAATGCAGTTCATCAGACTCCGTACGAATGAGAGAGGGCTCAACTTTATTGATTGCCTTATAGAATTCCTTAAGACTAACTTTCGACAATTGTTCTGGAAAAGTGTTTTGTAAATTCTCATACTGACCTTTCCAAAAAGACAAACTTCTGCCGACATTATTTTCCCATAAACGAGATTGAGATTCGTGAATCCCCAGTGTTAGGTACTTCCCACTGGGCAATCCATATTCAGAGGATGGCAAACCTTGTTCGTAAAGACCATGTCCACCTTCATGAATGCAACTCCAAGCCATATTGGCAAAGTTATGCTCATCTATTCTCGTGGTTACCCGCACATCCTCAGCCCCAAAGCTAATGGTGAACGGATGAGGAGAAAGATCTTGTCGACCAGCATCAAAATCATAACCCATTGTTTGCAGTAATTCTAAACCATAATTCCATTGTTTATCCTTATCAAATTTTAATCTCAAAAACGCGTCTTCTACTTGCGGCTTTTCGTTTAGTTTTTTCACAAAAGTGACCAACTTCGTTTTGACATCTTCAAACAACTTGTCAAATTGTTTTACGGTTGCTCCTTTTTCGAATTCATCCATCAATATATCATAGGGATGTTCCTTAAACCCAAGCAATCGAGTTTCTTCTTTTTTCAATTCGACCATTTCATTAAGTGCAGGTTCGAATACTGCATAATCATTGGCGGCTCTTGCATCCAACCATGCTTGGTAACAATTAGTGGTAATCAACGATCGCTTCTCCACAAATTCTTTACTGAGTTTTTTCTCTTTGTTGTAATTCTCGAAAGTGATTTCGACATTTCTTTTTTCTTTGAAAGAAAGTTCTTCGCCGTTTTGGGTGAGCTCTTGCAACAAGTTTCCGAAATTATCATCCACACTAAGCTCGTGAGTAATGCCTGCAAGTGTTGCCAATTGTTGTCCTCGCATAGCTGCACCGTTCTTTGGAAGGTTGACTTCTTTGTCCCAATGCAAAACAGCCATGCTATGCTCTAGGTCTGCAATTTTTGAAAGCTGTTTGACGTATTTAGAATAATTCGTTTCCATAATTTAAGGGGTATAAAATTTACGATTTGACTTCTTTTTGTGTTTTTAAAATTTCAAAGATTAAAAGTGCCCAACCGGTGATTATAATTAAGCCACCAATTGGTGTTATAGGACCCAGCCATTTATAAAAAGTAAGTCCTATAATCGAACGACAGGCGAGTAAGTAAATGGAGCCTGAAAACAACAATGTCCCAATTAAGAAGAGCCATCCAGATCTTAAAATTTTAGGAGCATTCAATTGTTTGGCCAATATCCAAATTAATAAAATAGCCAGCCCGTGGAACATCTGATAGCGAACCCCCGTTTCGAAGCTCGCCAATTGCGCTGCAGGGAGTAGATTTTTTAAGCCATGCGCTCCAAAAGCACCTAAAATTACACCTGTTAAGCCAAAGATTGAAGCCCAAATCAATAAACCTTTCTTCATATTCATTTTTTTTAAAAACCTAGACTATCTTGCACTTTCATAGCCAAACGATTCCTAAGGTTTATCAGCTTTTCCTCAGAATGTTTGGTTATTAAGGACATGAGAAACACTATTTACAGAAGGATGAAACTACGAAAAACTATACTGGTTTTAGTCGGACTCGGCCTATTTATATTTGCTTTAATTAAGCTATATGATTATTTCCGTTTGCCTTATGAGCCGATCCATCCGATGGAGGCTTTCCCACATACAACGGGACTGGCGTTTTCTGCCGATCATTGGTTTGAGCAGGCAGCCAGTTTTCAAAGTATCCGTTTTCTTAAAGCACTCTCTCAAGATTATCTTGGAGAAAAGTTGAAGGTGGATCTTGCCACGATTCAAGAAGCCTTTGTAAATACCAAATTCTTTTTACCACGTCTTATAGAAGAACCCTTCGCTGCGGCTTTATTGCCAAGCAGTGCCAATAACTTTGACTTTGTTTTTAGTCTTGATTTGGGAAAATCATTTTTTGATTTCAATTCTTTTTTGGAAAGAACGAAGGCAAAGAAAATAGTCGAGTCTTCTTATAATGGAACGCCTGTTTTCGAATTGGAAATGTCTGATCATTCAATTTCTGTTGTTCATTTTGGCAATTTGCTCATCTTTAGTCGCTATCCAGTGATTGTAGAAGAGACCATAGATCAATTGAAGTCGAAGCACAATTCATTGTTTTTAGAAGATGATTTTCAAGATGTTTACAAACAGAACCAAAGGAAAGACCGTTTTTACCTTTATCTAGGATTAAAAAATCTGCCGCTATACTTTGATAATTTTGTCACTTCAAAAAAGAAGGTAGAGTTAAGCCAAGCAGGAAAAATTGCTCCTTGGTTGAGGTTGGATTTGAATATCCATAAAGCCGGTTTGGATGTCAAAGGTGTAATTTTTCCAGCGGGTTCAAAAGATTTATTCGCAGCATTTTCTCGCCAACAATTTGATGAAAAAATTCCAATAGCGGATGTTTTGCCGGATAACCTTGCAGTGTTGTGTTGGTTTGGTTTGACAAACTTCAAAAAATTCTATGATAATTTTGGTGCAGAAGATGCCAAAGATTTCGAAAGCTATTTTATCCCATGGATTGCCAACGAATTGGCGTACGTCATTACTGAACCATTTAGTTCCAATTTACAATCTGAAAAATTTGCTGTTTTTAAAATTAAAGATGTTGACCTAGCAGAACATTATTTAGAAAAGTACACGGACAAGGTAGGGGAGTTGAAAGTGATCGAATACAATACTTATAAGATTCGGCAGATAATGGATAAGAATCTATTGCGTCCGATTTTTGGGGAATCTTTTAATCCAATTCACAATCCATATTATACCATCATTGATCGGTATGCAATCTTTTGTAATTCCAGACAGGCTTTGGAGATTTGGATCGATAAATACATCGTAGGACAGACCATGTCCAACAATACCACTTTTCTACAACAATCTCAAAACTTAGATGCAAACATAAACTCTCTGGTTTATTTTAATACAGATAAAATCCTTCAATTGCTCCGTGGTTACACAAGTGATAAATACGACGCAAAAATAGAATCGATTCATGAAAATATTAAAAGTCTCGGGCAAGGCGTTTTTCAATTGGCTCCATTAGAAGGGGATTTGAGTGAGGTGACTGGTAAAGTGTTTTCGGATCCAAATTCTTATAGCGAGATCTCTGTGGTTTGGAAAGCGCAGCTAAAAGCAAAGGCTGTAATTCCTCCTGCCATTCTTAAAGATGAATCGAATGGGGAAAACATAATTTTCATTCAAGATGAAAAAAATATAATGTATGTCATCAACCAAGGAGGGGAGAAGATTTTAAGAAAAAAATTGGAAGGTAGAATTCTCTCGAAAATATATCAAATCGATTATTATGATAATGGCAGACTTCAGTACTTTTTTAATACGGCCCAAAATGTCTATTTACTGAATCAAGACGGAAGTCCTGCGGGCAATTACCCCATTAAGTTACAATCCGAAGCCTCAACAGGAATAACCGTGGTAGATTTTGATGACAATGAAGACAACCAGTTTTTTATCCCTTCTGTAAATGGCAATGTATATGGCTTCGAACAAAGTGGTCGACCATTGCCTGGTTGGAATCCTCGTACAAATGTAGGTGTCCTTAAATTTCCGATAGTCCATTTCCAAAAAGCAATGAATGATTACCTCGTTGCGCTTACAAGAGAATCAAAACTGCATGTGTTCAAAAAGAACGGTAGAAAACGGTTTGGGTCTACGTGGATTGGCGATGGAAGTATTTCTCCACCAGATTACCAGTTGATTCGAGGCAACTCAAGAATTGTTTGTGCTGATGATGAAGGCAAAGTGCAGGTGGTAACCGTAGATGGGAAAAAGTTCAAGTTACAGACCAATATAGAAATGAATACACCGGTTCAGTTTGCTTTTGACGATGTGACTGGGGACGTTCGAAAAGATTACATCACCTTAAGTGGCAATCAACTTTCTATAGACTCTTATTACAAAGAAAGATTTAAACAAGAAGCATTTTATATTTTTGACTATGATCAGGATGATGTTTTTTCAGTGAGAACAAAGAAAAAGAGAAAAGCTATGGTTGGGACCGTTGATCAATCAAAAGGTCAAATCTTTTTGATTGATGGAAATGGAATCCTTCAACCAGGATTTCCTCTTGGTGGAACTACTCGTTTTGAAATTATGGATTTTTTCGATGATGGAAACGATATCGTAGTCGTTGCAAATAATGATCAAGTGTATATTTATAAAGTTTTATAGTCGATTTACCTACCTATTCTAATTACGAATTCTCACCTTCATTCATTTTTCAAAAACCAAGGGTATTCCCTGAGTTTTTATTATAAGGTAATTACCTGACGGAAAACTCCGAGAAAAATAGTCTATTTGTATTACGATCTTAAGCTTTTTATTCCCCATTCACGATGGTGAGTTTATACATGCTATATCCCTTACTTATGAAAACCTACACTTTAAAAACTAGAGGATTTGAATTTTCTTTTCTCAAGCTATTCCTAATCCAGGTAATAGACATAAAAATACTTTTAAAACTACTCCAAATTTCCAAATTCTAGGTTTACACTCCAACTTAGAATGATTCTTTCTAGGTTAATTTTAACCGATTTATGTTGAATAATTAATCCCGATTCAGGCCCATTTGTAAAATCTAAAACCCTAAAAAAACTTTTTTGAACTTAGCCTGATATTAACAGAAAAGGCTTAAAAAACATTAACCCCAAATCACTCAAAGCAAAGTTTCCACCGCCAGCCTTGTCTGGTGGTGGAAAACTTTAAAAGAGAAATTCAATTGACCTCAATTTTAATTTAAACCCGATAGCTCAGAAAACCAAAATTAACCCTACTGAGAAATCCCACATTGAGTTGTAGGTATTTATACTCCTATCCTGATAAATGCCCCTAAACAAATCAATAACCCCCGGGATTAAAGATGACCGGATAGTAAAAACCCGCTCAAGGTTTTTACTCATCCGGAAATCTTTTAAAGTGCAAGTCGAATACCCACAAAAATTGTAACTTAGAAAATTAATAAAGAGAATTGATACTTTGAACGCGAGGAAACTACATACGACCTTTTTACTAATCTTAGTTTGCAGTTTTAATTGTGCCTTAAAAGCACAGACTATTGAACATTCCTTTTCTGAAGACTTATCCCAAGTCATCAGCGCCCAACCAGCTTATTACGATAGCATACATCAGCAATTGAAATCCTATGCTAAGGATACATCAATGATGCACATTTTAATAAAGGAAAGTGTAGAAAATAACTATTTGATGGGGGAGTGTTATGGATGGTATCAAATAGGTGTACACTATGCCTTTAGATCTCGTTTCAATCGCTCGATTGGTATTCACCAGCAATGTGTTCAAAAATCTGATGAACTGCTTGATGTTAACTTAAAGATTTTATGTTTCAATATGATCGGCATGGCTCATCGCCGTTGGGACAAAGTTAATACCGCATTGGATTATCACCAACAAGCATTGGAACTAGCGGAGAATGTAGCCGAACCTTCACATGAGTTGAAGTTGAGTATTGCGTCTAGTGAAAACAGTATTGGCAATTGTTATTTGGTTCTTAATCAATTCGAACAAGCGATCAAGCAGTTTGAAAAGGCCAAGAAAATGGAAGCACATTTGGGCAATGATTTAGGACTTGCTATTAATAACCAGAATATTGGCCACAGTAATGAAGAGCTTGGGAATTTGGATTCAGCTTACCATTATTATCAAATCTCTTTGGAGTACAATAATAAAATCAACTCAGATATAGGTAGAGTAATT
>CALIAG010000281.1 GCA_938041325.1 uncultured Saprospiraceae bacterium
CGGTAGCACCCTTATTTTTTGTGAAGACGAATTCATTATTTTCAACAAAGAAAATAGATATTGGGAAAGATATGTGAGAATTTAATTTAAAACATTGAGTAAAAAAGCCAGCGGCAAACAACCTCACTTCCAACATTGAGCGTACCATTCGTTTTCCAAGCGATTTCCATAATAGAATATTCATCACTCTTTACACCAATAGCATTTTTTGTTTGTACACTTTAGCGCTAGTTATTTAATATTTGATCTACTTTCTTTTCGTTCTGTTTCGGTTCGGTGGTTTCCAAATTTTTACTAATAGTAAAATAGAAAGTGGTGCCTTCACCTACCTTAGATTTTAACCAAATTTCACCACCATGTCTATGAATTATTTTTTGTGCAAGAGCTAATCCAATTCCAGTTCCTTCGTAGTCTTGTTTGTTGTGAAGTCGTCGGAAAATTTCAAAAATTTTAGTTTGGTATTCTGCTTCAATTCCAATTCCATCGTCTTTTACAGAAAACTGCCAAAATTCATCTGAAGAAATATTGTCATGTGATATTACTACTAAAGGTGATTTGTTCTTGTTAAACTTAATTGCGTTACTTATAAGATTATGGAAGACCAACTCTATTTGATTCTTTTCACAAATTATTTTTGGCAAATCGCCTTTTACAATACGAACATTTTTTTCTTTAATCTTTTGAGAAAGGTCATGTAATTTTATTGCTACAATTCTATCTAGGTTAGTAAATCTAAATTCAATATCTTTTTGGCTTATCCTAGAAAAATCCAAAATGCTTTTGATTTGTTGAGACATTCTCGATACACCATCCACAGCAAAGTCAATATATTCTAATGCCTCTTTATCAAAATATTGTTTATAACGCCGCTTTAATAGTCCAATAAAACTACCAACAACTCTTAGAGGTTCTTGAAGATCGTGTGATGCGATATAGGCAAACTGCTCAAGATCTTTATTAGATTGTTCTAATTCTTTATTGGTTTTTTGAATATCATTATTAAATTGCTTTAAGTGTTGTTCGCGTTGTTGTAAAGCCTTTTCTGCTGCTTTCCTTTGTTGGATTTCTTTGTTAAGATCTTCATTGTAACTTTGAAGCCTCCAATTCCTTTCGCTGATACTTCGGGTGTAATATTTTACTCCAATCAAGAACAATAAAAGAGTTAAAACCAATATGCCCGTTTTAAACCACCAGGTTTCCCAAAAAGCAGCTTTTTTAATTATTTTTAATGTTACTCCCGTCTCATTCCATATGCCATCGTTATTGGCAGCTTTGACTCTAAAATTGTATTCACCATATTTGAGGTTGGTATAAACTGCAGGAGACTTGTCATTGTAATAATTCCAATTGTCATCAAATCCTTCCAGCATAAATGCATATTTATTTTTCTCTGAACGATTATAATTTAGTGCTGCATAATCAAGAGATAAATAATAATCATTATGCTCCAAAACTATTTCTTCTGCATAAGTACCATTCGTTTTTTCTTCGCCCTCTGGACTCATTATTCGAACATCGGTTACAAAAACTTGCGGTGGAGTTTCATTGCTTAATAAATTTGCTGGATTAAAACGTGTTATGCCACGTCGACTACCAAAATATAAGACCCCATTTTCATCACTGTGGCTTGATCCTGATTGAAATATAACATCTCCTAATCCATCTTCTTTTTCGTACTGATTAAAAGATTTTGTCAAGGTATTATAAAAGATAATCCCTTCTGTAGTACCTATCCAGAGATTGCCATCATTTGTTTTTTCTAAACTTCGAATACTATATCTTTTTTGATTTTTACTGAAGTTGGTAAAAGTATTCTTTTTTAAATCATACCCACTCAACCCTTCGGTTGATCCGAAATATATTATTCCATCTACTTCTTCAATAGTTCCTATTCGATTGGAGGGCAAGCTGTTGTCTGGGTCAGCAGCATCATGCTTAAAAGTTTCAAATTGGATTTCCCCAGATTGGCTTCGTGGAATTCTATTTAAGCCATTATAACTAGCAATCCAAATATCTCCCTGACTGTCTTCTTGGATATCCTTTATGGAAATATCGCTTATTGATTTGGGATTATTAATATCAGGCTTAAATTCTTGATATTCTCCAGTTTCTTCATCAATTCTAAAGAGTCCTTGATCTGACCCAACCCAAAATCTACCTTGACTGTCTTTAAAAAAGGAACGAATGTAAAATACATTCATCTGTTCTTTAAACCTGGCAGGCATGACATAATTTTTAATCTTATTGTTTTTCATGTCAAGCTTACTCACTCCATCTGCAGTTCCGATATAGAGGTATTTATTATCAGGGCTATAAATAGCAGAAATAAAACCACTTGAAAGGATACTTTCATTTTCTTCAAACTTTATTTTAACCCTATTTTGAAAGTCATATTTATAGATCCCTTCTTTTCCATTTCCGACCCAACAAACCCCTTCTTTGTCAATGTGAAAGTTTTGGGTATTTGCGCTTGCAATCCAATCTAATTCATAAAGGTCAAACTGATTAGTGTACCAATTAAAAACACTTACTCCACTAAAAGTACCGAACCAAAGAAGACCTTGATCATCTTCAAAGATACACTTCACCTCATTGTGTGCTATTGAAGTTTGATTGTTGAGTTCGTACGAATAATTTTGAAAATCAAAATCAGGGTTTTTTATTGAATCCGGATTTTTAGTCACACGAGTTAATTCTTCATAGCTGATAAAAATTGTTCCATTCAAGGTTCCGACCCATAAATTGCCTTTACTGTCTTGAAAAATTTCTCCAATTCTTCTCTCAAGGATTGTGGATTTGTCATCATTTCTAGAATAATTGTAGAATTTTGGATGCCAATCTGAATTTACGGAACTATTCTCCGCATCAGTAGGAAGCTCCATTAAAAGTAAGCCAGCTCCTCGTGTCCCAATCCAATAACGATTATCTTTGTCTTCAAAAACTTTCCAAACATTCTTTGATTCCGTTTTTTCATTTGGGTAAAACGAACGAAATTGAGACTTTTTAATATCCCCGTCTGCCGATGGAATTAATAGATTCAAGCCGCCACCCCAGGTTCCGACCCAAATCCATCCTTTCTTGTCTTCTAGGATTGACAACACTGCTTTCCCATTTAAGGAGTGCTGTTTTTTCACATTTTTTTTAAAAGAAACAAAAGAATCAGTTTCATAATTAAAAAGATTTAATCCGTCTTCTGTACCTACCCATAATCTACCTTTGCTGTCTTCAGTAATTGTCAAAATCTCATTATTGCTGATACTTGAATGGTCATTTTGATCATGTATAAAAGTTTTCCACTCACCACTAGGTTGATGAAACCGTGTTAAGCCACCCAGACGAGTGCCAATCCAAAGATTGTCTTTGGTGTCAAGAAATAATGCTCTGATGCTACTAGATTGCAATCCTCCTTCTGTTTTAGGATCGTTGGCACGGAAAATTTTAATTTTATTTGAAGCTTCATATCGACAAAGCCCATCATTTGTTCCTATCCAAATAAACCCTAAATCATCTTTTACAATTGCATTAACAACATTATGAGGAAGTCCCTGACTATGGTTAATGTTTTTGAAAATAATTTCGTTACCGGATTGAGCACAAGCAGTGTTTGCTGGAAGGGTCAAAAAGCAAACTGCCAAAATCAAAAGCTTTACTTGAAATTGGAACATAAAATCACTAATACCATTTATGTCTAATTGTCTGATAATCAAGTTAAATTCATCTGTTTGGTGATTTGATAAAGTATATATTTTTATCTTCCTAGTTTTACGATGCTGTACTGTAATTTGTTGCGCTAGAATTTTGAGGTTTTAGCGGTTTTATTGGCTTAATTTCATTAGAAAATTGATTTATTCCCACCCACTATTATTTCATGTAAATTATGGGAGTAGAAGCATTGAGTATTAAAGAACGATTTAATCACACCATAGAAAATACCGAAACCGTAATAATAGATGAATTCACCAGAGGCACGAGACCTGTAACGTCTCGATGGGTCAATTTCAATCATCATAAATTACTAAGTCTCCCTTTAAGCATTGGGTATGAACAGGATCGTGGTCCTTGGTCTTAGTTTGTGGAAGGCAGCTTCCATTTCAATCTTCTCAACAATTCAGTAGAATACAATTAGATTCGGAAAGGAATGTGAGGGAAGAAGTAGTGATTGACGAAGTGGAAATATCAGATACAAGCCCCAGACATAGTTATGTACTATCAGCAGGTGTCAGATATCAATTGACTTCAAGAGCAAGTTTTTACTACAGCCTAGAATTCAATCTACTTTCAGCACGAATAGAACCTTACTCTATGGATTCAATGCTCCCATTTCATAGAATTATAATTTGTATGGTATTCAATTTGGGCTTGGTTATTCGCTTGATTAAAACTTAGAATAAGTAGATTGAGTAAAAGGCTTTATTAAAACCGAAACACCCAACTTCGTTTCATTCATTAAGTCATAATACTCATCAACTAAATGACCATCTACTAAAATTAGGTGGGTTTATCTGACGACTAGAAGTCGTACTTTGTATTACTTAAGCAAAAAATAAAAAGTCTTTGCAAACGATGTTTTACTCTCCTATCAAATCAATAACATAATCCTTCACCACATCTTTCTTGTTTACATAATCATCAATACTTTGCTTGACTTCGTGATCCGGTAAGATGCCTGTTTCGTCAGGGAGTGAAGTTACAGAAACTCGATTTTGATTATTGGCAGTATAGAATTCTAGTCTTGTATTTTTAAGTTTGAATATGGTCTGACCTGCAGTACAAAATTGATTAGACCCCAGTTCTTCTCCGACAATGGTTCCCAACTTCAAATCCTTCACCATTGCCATAAAGTGACCTGTCGTAGAATTGCCATGACCATCTATTAAATAATATTGACTTCCCTTAAATGCATTGTCTTTTGGCATGCGGATGCCACCCCCATTGATATCCTCCCGATTGGGGAAATAGGTAAACGGACTATTTACCAAATGTTGAAGTAAATATATGCTCGCCTCAGGAGCTCCGCCTCCATTTTCGCGGACATCTATAACTAGGTTCTTGATTTGTTTTTCTTTTATCTCCAGAAAACTCTTGTCCATAAATTCAACGAATTTTTCATAAATATTCCAACGATAGAAGTTGAATGAATAGATGGATAAAACAGCGGTTTCTTTATCGATAAACTCCAAACACAATGGCTCACCGCAGCCTACTATTGCACTATTCTTAACTGGGTCATTATGGGATTGAGCTTCAAGAAGTGTTATAGGCTCTTTCTTTCCTTTGATCGCTATCGTATACTTTTCGGGGAAACCCAATGAATATGCAATTAGCCCCGTTGACCATTTATTGAAGTGAAGCCTTTTGGTCGTTTTGATTAATCCTTGTGAAGAAATATGTTTATAGATGTCATTGATTAATTCTTCGACAGGAATTCCATTGATGCGAATAATCTCCTCCTTCTCAGCAACCAGATCTTTATTGCTTAGCGGGTCAGTAACATATAATAATCCGTCGATCAGTACAGTTTGAAGTGGAAACCGAAGTGGTGCCGGTAACATTGCATTTTCAGGATTAAAATTACCCATCCCCGTATGTGAGCAATTAACATTGGCAATGATCTCACTGCAGTACCATCGAAAGTTTGCATAAGTGGTCTGATCCGTAATAAGTGCTTTCTTTTCTTCGACGGTTTTGAGAAATTCTTTTGTTGAGGTAAACTTGAATACTCCAGGATGCGTTTTTATTAATTTCCTGCTGAGGTCATCTAAATCTTCCTTATAAGATTGAGCGGAATACACTTTTGTGAAAAGCTCCGAAGGTGTTTCCTTCTTTTTATCAGGGTATTGAATCTTTTCTATAAAATCCTCGGCGTTATAGTTGTCTGGATTCATCGCTAGAGACTTTTGATAGTTCCTCAATGATTCTTCTTTTTTACCTAAGGCTAGATAAGCCTCTCCCAAGCTGTCATACGCATTAGACGACTCAGGAAACTGCTCAGCAATTAATTGGAATACCTGCAGCGCTTCCGAACGTTGATCATTCCACAGAAAGCCGTACCCATACATGGTGAGTTGGTCCTCATTTTCAAAATTGTATCCGTTAGGATTGGTCTCTTTTAGCTTTTTGTAGAGAGCAATTTGTTTCTCTATCGGCAGGTGTCCATTTTCCTTAAGCTTAGCGACGATGTCTTGTTTCTTCAAATTCGATTTACCCGATTGGGTTTTATCTGGAGAGTCGATTTGTGTTTTAGCATCATTGGTCTTATGGCGTACACCACAGCTAAGAAATATAGTACAGCTAAAGAGGCAAAGACAAATTGTGATTCTAGTTGTTGAGGTCATCGAGATTTTGTTTAATAAGACATTGTGCTTTGATGTAAATGAAAGATCATGAATTCAAATGTATCGCCGATTAATTTTGCAGGCTATAAATCACCGTAAATCATGGTTAATCTATGTAAATTAGTGTAAATCTCTTATTATGCATTGTAATTATGCATGGATTCAGCTAGCTTTGTTCTAATGAAATACATAAATTATTTACTGGTCATTAGTACTGTTATTTTGTCTTCTTTTCTTTTTACAGGAGCCTCTGTAAAGGACAATGAAGAGAAGCAACAGATCGAAGTTGTAATGCGAACAATAGGCCATGAGGTGATGCTTGCACATGGAGACAGCATTTCCCGAATACTACCAGTAGATAAGCAAGGAGATCAGTACTTCATCCAATTTGACACAGAGTTTGTATTCCAAGCTTCCAAGTTGATCAATGCAATAGACAAAGTTGTCAAACAAACTGATCTAGTAAAAAACTATCTCGTCGAGATGCGAGAGTGTCATTCAAACAATATTATATATAGTTATCAAGTGATAGAGGAAATAGATCACAACACCATTCCATGTGGACTGAGAGAGCAACCTAAGACTTGTTATATTTTACAAATTCTAATCTTGGATGAAGTTCAAGATAACATTTCACCACAAAAAAGTACTGAATCCCCTAATCTGCTATCGGCAACGTTTACAAGATTTAATAATTACATTTTTTTATCCCTTGCGATTCTCCTATTAATGGGCATGGGGCTATACAGCTATAAGAAAGATTCAAAACCGCTGAATGATTCAACTGTAATTGAGATCG
>CALIAG010000282.1 GCA_938041325.1 uncultured Saprospiraceae bacterium
GCATCTTTGGGATTCGAAGAACGCAGACCAATATAACCTCTGCTTTTTGGATGCAATAAGGTCGGCAATATGGAAAAACCATCTTCTCTCGGAAAAGTATTCGAATCATAGAAATCATAATCGTAACCCTCGCCCACATGCATGGGTGCAAAATGAAATTGAAAGTCTGCCGGCTCATCTTTTTCGTGAACATTAAAAAAGGCAACCGCTTCTAAAGGACCTATACTCAACGCTCCTGTTTTTTTACGCAGCAGTTCGAGCAGTGCACCCATCTGTATCCAAATTCCGAGGTACTTATTCAAGCCTTTTTGTTCCTTCGAGGTCGCTGAAATTCCAAAGAACAAATGATCCTGCAAATTTTTACCAACACCATTTAAAACGTGCTTGCATTCAATACCAACTTCAGACAAAACTTCTTGGTCACCAATACCCGACAACATTAATATCTGCGGAGATTGAATCGCTCCAGCAGAAAGAATTATTTCTTCATCCGCATATACCCGATGGGTTTTATTTTTTCGATCTAAATATTCAACGCCTACAGCTTTTTTATTTTCAATGATTATTTTAGAAACAAATGCTCTCGTTCGGACTTCCAAATTCGAACGTTTTAATGCGGGCTTTAAAAATGCATCTACTCCCGAATGGCGACTTCCATTCTTAATCGTAAACTGAAACCTCGTAGCACCAGTTTGACTTTCTCCGTTGTAATCATGATTGGTTGGAAAACCGACTTCTCCACAAGCTTTTATAAATGCTTTTCCAAAGGGTGTTTCCCATCTATTATATGTCACGTTCAACTCTCCTTTCTGGCTATGAAAATTTTCATCCACTTCCCCCATCTGTTCCTGATATTCCGATTTTTTGAAATAAGGAAGCACTTCTTTAAAAGACCAACCATTATTTCCCAAAGCCGCCCAATCCTCATAGTTTTTCTTATTGCCTCTTACATAAGCCATGGCATTGGTGGAACTGCAACCTCCGAGTACTTTCCCTCTTGGAATATATAACCTTCGGCCATCCAAAGCAGTTTGCGGCTCCGTCCAAAATCCCCAGTCATACCATTTCTTAAATAATTTTGGGTAAGCGCCTGGAATATGAATATGTGGATCCATCACTGGCCCGCCAGCTTCCAACAACAAAACTGTATTTTCCGGATTTTTTGACAACCTATTCGCCAAAACACATCCTGCTGATCCAGCTCCAATAATTATATATTTGTGTTTTTTCATAATCTCGAAAGTCTTAAACCTTAAATTAACGAAATCAATGGGCTTATTCAAAACTAAATCTCTCGCTTACTTATATATCGGCTGATAATTGAATTTTTAAAAGAAAACCTTTAAGTTTACAGCATCATAACTTTTCGTTGTGTAGACCCTCCTAAAGTTTTCAAATTTTCTTTCCAAAAACTGGCCAATCCCATAGTCCAAATATCTTTCTCATTAACCGATTTTGCTAAGTAATTTTACTTACTTTTTGAACCTATTAAGAAATTAATTGGGCTCAACACGTGTATCATTTTTTAACATTCAACAAATATGCAATGGTTAAAGGCAAACTTTTAATTTTATTTTTATTCTGTTTTTCGGGAATACTTATGGCCAATAATGGAACCGATCCAGAAGTCAACTTATGTTCCGGTAAAAAAATGTCGTGGGAAGATTATCAACTTTTGAAGGAACTTCGCTCGGACGATTATGACTTAGAAATCGAATCTTTAAATGAAAATTTTGTTTCTCATCGATGGTCTTTCTTCAATGATCAACAAGGTTCTTGGAGCTCAGTAATTAGCATGCCGATCATTCCAGTTGCTGCAGCGAACTTGCCCAATGGCAAATTAATAACTTGGGCAGCAAGAGATCGATACTCCTTCGGTGGAAATCAAGGAAAAACGTATACCGCACTTTTTGATCCACAGACCAATACTGCAGTAGAATCTTTAATAGAAAATACCAGTCACGACATGTTTTGTCCAGGTACCAATAGTTTGCCGGATGGTAGAATATTGGTTACTGGTGGCTCAAGTAGCAATAGAGCAAGTATATACGATCCATTCAATGGCCAATGGTCCTCAACCGACGATCTCAATATTACGAGAGGATATCATTCAAATGTAACCACAGCAGGTGGAGCAAGTTTCCTTATTGGTGGATCTTGGAGCGGAGGAGAAGGTGGAAAGAATGCAGAAATTTGGACAGAAAAAACAGGTTGGTATGAACTTCAAGGAGTTCCAGTTGAAGTCATTACAGATGGAATCAATTCTACACAAAACCCCAAACATGATGATTACTTCCCTTGGTTATTTACAGCACCAAATGGAAAAATTTTCCATGCTGGACCAAGTGCAGAAATGCATTGGATAGATCCGGAAGGTGTAGGTTCTTATACTTCTGCAGGAACCAGAGGCAACGATACGTACGCGATCAGTGGTACGACTGTTATGTATGATGTTGGTAAAATATTAAAAGCTGGGGGAACAGAAACTTTCGAAGACAATACTCCTGCAAGTAGAAGATCTTATGTAATTGATATAAACAGCAACAATGCTCAGGTAAGCCAAACTGGAAACTTGATTCAGTCTAGGGTTTATCACGATGCAGTTGTACTGCCAAATGGCGAAGTATTTGTCGTTGGAGGTATTCCAATTTCAGATGTATTTTCAGATGTAAACTCAAGACTAACTCCAGAACTCTGGAATCCAACTACCGGTCAATGGACCGCAATGGATGAGATGGCCGTCCCAAGAAACTATCACAGTGTTGCCTCTTTACTAACAGATGGAAGAATTTTTGTTGGTGGAGGAGGACTTTGCGGAAGCTGTCCGGAAAACCATCCTGATGCAGAAATTTTCAGTCCACCTTACCTTTTTAATGCAAACGGCACACTAGCTACACGTCCGGTTATAAACTCTGCACCAACAACTGCAGACTTTAGTTCCAACATTACGGTATCTACCAATTCTGGAATTTCTAATTTTTCATTGGTAAGAATGTCAACAGTTACGCACAGTACCAATAATGATGAAAGAAGAATTCCTTTAGCGACGACAAATCTTGGTGGCAATCAATACCGTTTGGCTATTCCAAATCGGAATATTGTACCTCCCGGTCAATACATGTTATTTGCAATGAATAGCTCAGGAACACCTAGTATTGCTAAGATTATAAAAGTAGGAGACGATATAAATGATTGTACACCGCAGAACAATCCAGATTTGGGAGGAACAGGATTGGTTGGAGAATACTTCAACAATTTAAATCTAACCAGTCCTGTTTTTTCACGGATAGATCCAAATATTAATTTCAGTTGGCCAAATGCCCCAGCAACTGGTATAGATGAAAATACTTTTTCTGTTCGTTGGGATGGATTCATAGAAGTTCCTAGAACAGGTACTTATTCTTTTTATAGTAATTCGGATGATGGAGTGAGATTATGGATTGATGATAAATTGATGATAGAAAACTGGACGGATCATGGACAAACAGAGAATACTGGAATGATTCAGTTGGAACCTGGAACAAAGTATCCTCTTCGTTTAGAATTTTATGACAATACTGGTGGAGCAACGATACAACTCAGTTGGTCAGGCCCTGGTATAGAAAAAGGGATTGTTCCTAGCTCAAACTTATTCCCTAGCGATGAACCACCATTGGGAGATTGCGATAATATTTCCATCAGTGCAGCAGATGGGGTGATTACTATTTCAGGATTAGATGCTGCACCAATATCTTCGGTGCACGTTTTCAACTCTATATGGCAGACAGAGTATCAGTGTGGTGGGGATTGTAATGCAACAGAAACCATCAATGTTAGTGCCGGCAGTTATATGATATTCGCAAGATTATACGATGGTGCTTGGAATCAGATTTGTGAGGTTAGTGACATTGTTATTGTTGGAGGAGGAACTGGGCCTTGTTCTAATGCAGGTGGCGACAGCGACGGTGATGGTGTTTGCAATAATGTTGACGAATGTCCAAATCTTGACAATGCACTTTTCGGCAATCCTTGTAACGATGGCAATCCTGAAACAGTAAATGATGTTTGGGATGCAGCAAGTTGTTCCTGTAGAGGAGAAAACAGTGGGGGCTCCGACTGTGGAGATATTTCGATAAGTACTGGAAGCGGTTTTATTCGCGTAACTGGAATGGATGGCGCTCCTGTGACGAACTTGCACATATTCAGTTCCAATTGGACAACGGCTTTCCTATGTGCTGGAGATTGTAATGCTACAGAGACGGTCAACGTACCCAATGGAACGTACTTTGTATTTGCAAGATATTATTCCGGTTCTTGGCAACCGATCTGTGAAATCGAAGAAACAGTTACCGTGTCTGGCGGTACAGGCGACCCATGCGATGGACTCGGTGGAGATAGCGATGGAGATGGCGTTTGCGACAATAATGACAACTGTCCGAATATCGCCAATGCCAATCAAGCTGATTCGGATAATGACAATATTGGAGATGCTTGTGATACGCCAACTGGCGGAGGAGATTGTGATGATGTGATCGTAACCGCTAACAGTAATTCTATCACAGCATCAGGTCTCAACACCAGTCCTATTTCCTCTTTGCAAATATTTGATTCTAACTGGACAACTGTTTTGAGTTGTCAAGCCAATTGCTCGGATACAGAAACCGCTACTGGTTTAACTCCTGGAACTTATTTTGTAAAAGCCGTATTAAGAACTGCTGGCTGGCAAGAGATCTGTGTGAAAGAAGTTTACATTGAAGTCGGAGCCGCTGGAGCCAATATGGTTATACTGGATGAAATTTTTGACTTTGATGTTCAATCAAGAGGCAGAACTGTTGGAATAGAATGGACCAATAATAATAATTTTAAAAACGATTATTATGTTGTTCAGTCTTCTACAAATGGTGTTGACTTCAGAACTTTGAAAGAACAAAACAGTACCAGTAATTCTTTGGATTTAATTCGATATGAAATTAAAGACAAGAATCCTGCAATGGGTGAAAATTTCTACAGAATCAAAAGTGTACTCAATGATGGATCGGAAGCTTATTCTACTATCCGTTATGTCACCTTTGAAAATGAGCTAGACAAATTCTCTGTTTACCCGAATCCTACTCTTCATGAAGTTTATGTAAACATGAAAGAATACGAAGGCAAAGCAGCAACTATTCAAATCCACAATTTGTTGGGCCAAACTTTGGCGGAACAAAAATTTGATCAATTGCCTGTTGAATCCATTCGCTTTGATTTAGAAAATTACAAGGAAGGAATTCATGTATTGCATGTTCAATTCAAAGAAGGTGGAAAACCTATGACTCGGTTATTTGTGGTTGGAAAACTGTAGAGTAATCTTGGTATAAAAAAGCCGCGATGTATCATTTGATTGATGCATTGCGGCTTTTTATTTACATTGAATTCATAATCAACTCAATGCCGACACTTCTTTTCCACTAGGCGTTTGCCAGAAAGGTTCCCACACTAAAATCACATGATCGACAACAACATCCGTTCTTCTGGGCTTGACTTCCTTTTTGACCACATCCGATCCTGCCGCATCCCACTTGGAAGTAATCGCTGCTACTTTTTCCCGTAAGTCTTCTTCCAATACTAGATAATCATCATTCAATTCTTCTAACTCTTCTTTTGCCGCTTGCACTTTCAGTTTGGCTTTTTTGCGC
This sequence comes from uncultured Saprospiraceae bacterium, assembly GCA_938041325.1. GTDB lineage: Bacteria > Bacteroidota > Bacteroidia > Chitinophagales > Saprospiraceae > CALIAG01. Next base: position 5,655 of record CALIAG010000282.1, read on the forward strand.
ATTCTTCGTTTGGTAGCAATGCCACTGATTGAACGAGATCTTCTTTTTACAAATACAGAAATTACCGTTTCTGCCATTCCAATCCATTCTGCAGATTTTCTGGAAGAAGCTTCTTCTTCACGTTCTTCTAATTTATTTTCTTCTTTTCGAATCCGATCTCTTATGCGTTCAAATTTCGGTTCGTAGCGATCTTGCAAGATGTCCATTTCCTCATCTCTTTTTTCTCTAGCAGCTTGCTGAATTCTCATTCTAAAGGCTTCTTCAGATTCATCTGTTGCTTTGTAAAGATCTAAATCATCATGTTCGAGGGTAACCAGTCGTTGTGTTTGATACAACCAATCTGAAAAATCTTTTTTCACTTTCGCCACTTCTTTTCCACTGTTCAAAGAACCAGGTACCTCTTCATAACTTACAGAAACAGATCCCGGATTATTGGGTTGTTGCAAAACCGATTTTTCCCAGTTGACTATCTTTCTGGCTTCTTCCCAATTCGTTCTTCCGAATTCATCTGGTGCGAATGATAAGAAAGACATTTCTTTGACCTCATCCACATTTCGTTTTGTATCGTTAAAACGGACTTTACCCGAAGCCAATGTTTTTACTTTATAAATCAAACTCAATCCATTGCTTTCTCCCAATTCTACTTCTGCTTGCGTGATGGCTTTTCGAACGCCGAAGAATCTTTGTTCAATTGAAGGATCGAGAGAAGGTGGTGTTGCATTGTGAATTACTTCAAATGGAATTTCTTTTCGCTTTTTAACCAATTCTGGGCTGGGTTCTCGATTCGTTCTTGTACTGGAAGCACTACTCGCTGCATAGGCTATTGGTTGGCTCTTTCTAGCCTTCATTAGCTTCTTCACCTGAGGACGAGTCATTGGTCCACGCAAGTAGGACATCGCCCAACGGGTATGGTATATGACAGGTTCGTCTTCATGAATGTTGTGCATTAAAAACACTCTAGACGAAACAGAAGAAATTATTTGACTAAAATCTGCTTTGCTTGAACTTCCAGCTTCTGCAATTGCCCCTTCCAAGCCTTCCAATACTCTTGCTTTGTCGCGTTCCGTTTGTAATTTTCCTATAAACCAAGTACCTGCATTTGACAAACCTTTGTAATCAATGTCTACAGGATTCTGAGTCACCAGCACCGCTCCTACCCCAAATGCTCTTGCTTGTTTTAAAATCGTAAGCAAAGGTTTTTTAGATGGCGGTTGTGCCGTAGGTGGAAAATAGCCAAAAATTTCATCGAAATACAAAAGAGATCTTAAGCTTGTTGTTCCGGATTGTCTGCGCATCCAAGAGATCAAGCTATTCAAAAGCAGCGTAACGAAAAACATCCGTTCGCTATCCGATAAATGCGCGATGTAAAAAATGCTGTGTCGGGGTTTCCCTTCTGCAGTAAAGTACAATTTATCAATATCCAGATCGTCTCCTTTCAACCAATAACTAAATTGCGGAGAAGCCATAAGGCTGTTAAAATCCATCGCTAGATTAAAACGGTCTTTTTCTGGAAAGAAAGTATCGACATCAAAAACACCCATTTTAGTCATTGGAGGATTTTGAATTCCCATAATCAATTTGCCCAGATCAAGGTCTTCATTCTTTTTCCAATAATGTTCGAAAAGATTGGACAATAAAATCCCTTCCCGACTACGGACAGGATCTTCTTTGCTATTGATCATGCCCAACAATGCAGCAACAGTTCCTTGTATTCTCTCGCGAAGCATTTCTGAGTCCGATTCAAAATCTATTCCCGGCGATGCAAACGACCCCATAATATTAATCGGTATTCCGGAGTCCGAACCTGGTGTATATATGGTGTATTCAACCGAATCTTTTAAGGCTTTAATTCTATCTTTGCTTTGCCCCCATTCGCCAATGCCATTGGTCCACTTTTCAGAAATGGAAGCAGCGTATTCGTCTATGCTCATTCCTTTACGGCTGGCATCATCAGAATTGATCCATTCTTTGAAATCCTCTGGAGCCAAATCATCAAATTGCAAAAGCAGATTGGTCATATCCCCTTTGGGGTCAATGATCAAAGCCGGGACTTTATCCATTGCTGCTTCTTCTAACAAACCGATACAAAGACCTGTTTTCCCGGAACCTGTCATCCCTACGCAAACGGCATGAGTAGTCAAATCTCGCGAATCATAATTGATCGCTTCCGGTGTAATCGTTTTAGATTTAATATCGTATTTAGCTCCTAAATAAAAAGAACCTAATTTTTCTGGTGGTAGATTAACCATAGACTATTTATAATTTGAACAACTTCTTTATCTTGAAATTATGGAATTCCGAATCAATGCGTTAAGCAATTAAAAATTTTAAACCAATAAATCTTTGGTGGCTTTTTTAAATTCGTTCCAATTTAATTTTTTATTGGCATCTTTATCCAAGTGTTCGATTATTTTGGTTGCAACTATACCTGACAAGAAGCGGTTTACTTCAGCGTGTTTTACAAGCTCTTTTATTTCGTTTTGCTCCAAAAAACCATCGCCGTTTTTATCAAAAAACTTAAGCGCTGCTTCTGGTGATTCAAATTTTTGAGCAAGCAATATCTTTATCTTTTTTAGAATTTCTTTTTTCTGAGACATAGTGTATATTTTAGACGGCTAAATTAATCAAGTAATTGAACAAAAGTAAATTATTTTGAGTGGAAACGAATTTTCGATTATCAGTTTTTTATTCGAATCAGCAGTTGAAATGTGTAATTAAATGAATTTTAAAACGCTTTCGTCATAGGGGAATTTATTCCTCTGATCTACAACAATGCTCTTGATGGCAAATAAATTTGCCAGATACGAAATGAGAATTAAATTTATAAGATTTTTATTAAAATAAACTCTTTCGTAACAGGGGAATTTATTCCCCTGATCTACAACAATACTCTTGATTTCAAATAGATTTGCTCTAACTTATCGAAGTAGTCCGCGACAGTTCGTTTTAAAATTCCCTGAATTCGTGGTAAAACCTTTTTCCGCGTTCATTCCTCCTCGTTTTTTTACCCCTCAACCTGTTACTTTCCAATCCCTTCTGCATTATGTAAGCGAAACGGTCTTGAATGAATAGCTCTTGGCTTTGCTCGATTCTCCGGTTTTGAGCGCTAAAGATGAGTAAAGCCAAGGCTATCTCTTTTAAAAATCAGCTGTTTTTGCCTCAAGACCGGGGTACTATTGGTTAATCTCCCGTACAATTATTAAATTTAATGGCATCGAATTTACAAATAAATCGTACCCTTGTAAAAAATAACTTGGTAATGGATACACCCAAGAAGACCGTTTCCATGGAAGCTATGCAAAGTGAATGGAAAGAGGTACGAGCCGCTCAACAAAATCCTAGAAAGTTTAGACCACTTTACGATAGGTACTATGAGCAAATATATCGTTTCATTTTTCGACGCTGCAGTGACGAACAACTCGCTGCGGACATTTGCTCCCAGGTTTTTCTCAAGGCCCTTCAAAAAATTAAGTCCTATCAATTTAAAGGCGTTCCTTTTTCCGCTTGGCTCTATCGCATTGCCAGCAACGAGGTGACTCAACATTTTAGAACTTTATCTAAAAAGAGAGTTGTTTCTATCCAAAAGGAACATTTAAAAGAACTCGTTTCAGAGGAGTACAATCTAGATAAAGAATTGCAACAAGATAAAATGTTGGAAGCGCTGGATCAGTTGGCTCCTAAAGACCTTTCATTAATTGAATTAAGATTTTTTGAACAAAGACCTTTTAAGGAAATTGCTGAAATTCTGGAAATCACAGAAAGCAATGCCAAGGTGAAAACCTATCGAATCCTTGATCGGTTAAAGAAAACAATATTAAAAAATAGTTCGGGCGGACCAGCTCCAAAATATTAAGCATATGGATAAGAAAAACTACAATTTCAATATTGACCCTCCGGAGCCTTCGAAAGAAGCCATCCAAAAGCATCAGGATTTCGATGCTTTGATGGAAGAATTTGAAGCTTTGCCGCAGGAAGTTCCCGAAAAGAATTTGGGACGCAGAATCATCAGACTCGCAGCCGTTGGAATCGCTGCAGCAGTTGCAGGATTGGTGTTCACTTATGTTTCTCAACCTCAAAACAACAGCAATGATTTCAATGTAGAAGCAAAATTCGCTAGCCTGCCTTATGTGAATCCTCCAATCAAAAAGGCGCAAAAAGCTTTTGAGATTAAAAGCACTGACATCAATAAAGGAGGTACTTATTTTTATGAAAACGGTACTAAAGTCGTTGTTCCCCCTGCAGCTTTTGTCGATGAAAATGGAGACCCAGTAGAAGGTGAAATCAATATTCATTATAAAGAATACCATGACTTCGTAGATTTTTTCTTGTCTGGAATTCCGATGGATTATGATTCTGCTGGCACTAAATACGTTTTGGAATCAGCAGGGATGATGGAAATTTTTGCGGAACAAAACGGCAAACGTTTGGAGGTTGCTCCAGATAAAAAAATAGACATTGAAATGGTTTCTGAAATCATGGTTCCAGCAAAGAATTATGGAGCAGCACCTCAATTCAATATTTATAGCCTTGATACTATGAAACGCAACTGGGTATACGAAGGCGTAGACGATATTGAAATACTCAACGACCCTGGCGCCGAAATGGATGAATCACCTGAAGGCATTCAAACTTTATTAAATACTGAATTGGCGCAGATTAAGGAAACAAAGAAACGAGAAGAAATTAAAATTGAAAACAGTGTTCCAAAACCGATTGCTCCATTAAAACCGGAACGCGCGAATGGTTCTGATTTTGCTTTTGACTTTAGTTTTGACAATTCTGAAGAAGAAATATCTGGAATAAATCAAGAGCAAACAGAAGCTTTAACTGATGAATTGAACGAACTAAACGAGGCAAATGCGAGTATTAAAGATTTAAAGAAAATTTACGAAGGTACCCTCTGGCAGGTTTCTCCAAACAATGGGGAATTCAATCAGGAAGCTGTAGCAAGCATCAATTGGGAAGACATGGATATCAAACCATTGAATGGCAGAGATTATGAATTGACGCTTACCAAAGGATCCAATACAATGAAGGTCATTGTTAATCCTGTCTTGAGTGGTCCGGATTATGAAAAAGCTTTAGCAGAATTCAATGAAGCTTATTTGGTATACGAAGAGTCATTGGCAGAACGAGAAGCAATCTTGAGTGAAAAGAAAAGCGAGTTGTACGAAAGAATGGCTTTGTTGGATGAAGCAGCCAATAAAAAATATGAAGAAAAGATTGAAGCGTATAAAAAAATGAACAGAGATGATTTGGCAAGTAATGAATTGATGAAGCAAAAGATCATCAATCGATTTACAGTCAACAAAATGGGCATTTGGAATTGTGATCGTCCGCTTCCTCCATACATTGTCCAACTACAAGCCGACTTCGTTGACAATTCAAAATCAAAACTTCATGGTCAGCCTGCATTCTTAGTTGATAAAAAACGAAATACTTTAAAACGTTTTTATTCTAAAAAGAACTTGCCATTTCAATTCAATGATGATGCAGATAATTTAATGTGGATCATTACTAAAGAAAACAAACTGGCATTGGCTAAACCAAAAGCTTTTGCTTCAATCGACAATAAAGACAATAAGCATACTTTCGTCATGGATGTTGTTGATAGAGAATTAAACTCTGAAGAAGATATCCGGTCGATTTTGCAATTCAATTGATAAACTACTAGCTAAATACTACCCTATTTACTAACCATTTTTCTCAAAAAACGCCGACATCATGTGATGTTGGCGTTTTTTTTTGTACAAAAAGATGCCCATGACTTTCGTTCATGGGCAGTTCATAATTTATTTTAAATCATGAAACGTTTGAGTAAGAATACTCTTTAATTGTTCGTTTTTAAACTTGATTTAAATTATTGAACAACTGTAAATTTCTTCGTAATTGAAATAGGTGTTTCAGATTCTAAATCTACTTGAATTTCCCATTCTCCTGGATCCCAAATTAAATTGGAAGGCTTTGTAAATTTGGCAAAAGCTTTTAATTTTTTACCGTCTTCACCATCTGTTAGATCTTCAATTCTTTCGCGAAAGGTTGCTATTTCCAATAAGCTTCCATTATTGTTGAAATACAAGCCAAAAGAAATGTCATCTTCAATGCTTGCATTGGCCAATTCGCAGGAGACACTAATGGTTGGATCAGTGGTTTGAAATGTTGAAACGTCAGAGCCACATTCATTTTCTCCGGAAGGAAAATCTACACACACTTCAATACTGGAGAAAGAAGGTTCCTTTTCACAGGAAGTAAAGAAAAGGCTCATTGTCAAAAGCCCCATTAACATCAAATTGATTTTTTTTCTTACACAAATCATAGTAATCATTTTTAGGAAGTCTTGTAAGTCTCTGGACAGCCAGAAACTTTGTAAAACTTCTATGATAAAATAAAAAGTCTATTACAATTTGATAAGACGTAAGTAGTTTGAATACGTGAACCGCGAAATGGAAAAATTTATTTTTTTTTTGTAAAAAAGTTGAATAAGAAAGAGAGGAATTTAAAATTTAGGGAAATTTCAATTAATAACAGAAAACCTAGTGAAAGATATCTACTTTAGGAGATTTCAATTTCCTAGCAATTTATTCACAAAATAAAGACCGAAAAAAAGTAAAGCTAGACCAGAAAACAACCATAAAAGTATTCCAGAATCAGAATTATTAAGAGGAAGCGTCTCTCCGAAATAGGTAAACGTTGCCCAATAAAAAGGATGGGCTTGAAAGTTATTTGCTTCTTGAAGATAATCTAATTTTGCTTGCGTCAAAGATTGAGATTTTCCTTGACCAGAAGAAATGTTTTCAAAATATTTAACAATGATTTGTCGAGATACATAATCATCTACCAACCAGTTGCTGATTAATAAATTTGGACTTCCAGCCAATTGAAAAGAACGCGCCAGACCTACCACCCCCTCTCCATTCTCTGTAACTCCCACGTTTGTATTACAGGCGCTGAGGATGACCAAATCATTGTCTAGTTGCATTTGAGCGATTTCGTATGCATGCAAGCGATTCACATCTGCGCTATCACTTTTAGAATAATAGGAAAAATAGGATTCCAGAGGAAAAGTATCATTTACAAAGGCATGCATGGCTAGATGGAGAATACTAAAATCCTCTGC
>CALIAG010000283.1 GCA_938041325.1 uncultured Saprospiraceae bacterium
TCGAGTACTGCCCAGTCCTTCAAAAATATCAGAGTTTTCTAAAAAGAAAATACGTTGTTCTGGAAAGAATAATTCGAAACGGCTGAGGTCGATAACTTGTTCATCAACTTCTGCTTGAGAGAAATCCGGATTGATGGTTAAGTCTAGGTTCAAAGAAGATCCGATAGCTATTTTAGTATCCAATCCCAAATTGACTTTTGCTGAATTTTGCGTTGGATTTTGGGTGTGATCCTGTTGCATCAAAGATGCAGCATATGGGACAACCGTTATATTCGTTCCTTGTTTTAATAAAACAGAAGGGAATTCCAATTGACCATGATAATTAAGCGTGTTCATGCGATAGCCTCTAGGTACTGGAGCCCAGCTTGATACTTCATTGAATTTGGTGTCGTAACGAACAAAGTTTATATTCCAAGATTTAGTTTTACTATCAAAACGCAAACTTTTAAAAGGAATGGCAATTTCTGCAGACCAGTACTTATCTGCATGATGAACTTCTGCTTCCCATAAAGTATTCCATGAGTCTTCAATAGGCCTGATCCCACCTTCAATGATTATCCCATCTTTCTGAACACCCAAAGGGTTTATACCAAAACAAACTCCAGAACTTTTATTCTTAAAGGCATCAATAAAAATCGCAAAGGCATCATTTTGTTCGAAATCAAAATCTCTCTTTAAGGATTGGACAACAAAATCCCTTTCCTTTTCACCATAACATTTAGCACCGATGTATAAAAACTCATCGTTGAATAAAACACGAACTTCTGTTTGTCTTTTAGACAATAGGGAATCGATTGGAAAATGAGTTTGGAAATTGCTTGCTGTTTCAGCTGTTGACCAACTTTCCTCGATGAGTTGACCATCAAGAACTATGGATTCGGTAGTTTCGAAGGAAGACAAAGATTTGGCTTGTCCAAAAGCGCAGTACGCTAATGAAATCAATAGGATAGATAAACTTAATATTCTAAGTGATTGGGTCACTTAAAAAAGTTTGTAGGAGTTTCCAATTTATGTTTACCATAAAGAGTAACTCCAGTGGTTTGGTGGTGTGTTCTTAATAGTTTTTTTAGGAAATAGCCTTTATAAAAATTAAAGGTTTAGGCTGTTTTTTTACTGGGGACCATTCTGGACCATCCCAGTCGAATCAAAACAAGTAATCCAATAAATATAAAAATCACGTATTGGAATGGGAGATAGGAAAAGACAATTATTCTGGTTTTATCAGCAATCCACATAAAAGACAATACTGCTCCAATCATTAAAACCAATCCGGAAAGTTTGTCAAAGCCAGGAATGCGATCCAAGCTTACATTTTTGCGAATGATTAAAAGAGTGGCTACCATTGCAATTATTGGCAATAGTTGAGTATAAATATCCATATTAAACACACTTTGCCTTTCGAATAGAAACAGATAAATATTCAAGGTTATCGCGAATATTCCAGGCACACAGGCTGAATAAATCAAAGCGGAGTACAAATATTTCCAAGGACTTAGATCCCCTTCATCTTTGCCCATAAACCCAGCAACTAAAGCTGTAAATGGAAGCATAGAAAAGAAAAATAGAATCAAAGTTGGATTTTCCGCTAATAATTCAAAAAACTCTTTAAGCGTCATCTTAGGGATTAGGTTTTAAATGTGTTCTTTTATATAATAAGTACGTGGACAAATTAAACTATAAGTAATGACTGGGCCTTTTTGCACTATTCTGCTTTACAAAAATCTTCATTATGCTAAGGCATAACTCCAGTTTTTGCGCATTGACTAGCACAAAAATCTCCTTAGTCATAACTTACATATAATTTTGTCCAAGTACTTAAATGATTGAAAATCAATATTTTCAGAGTACTCTAGATTGGTACAAAAAGTACGCCAAGCATAAAAGTACTTGGGCATAATTAAGTTATAGTATAATTGCTGAGTCTTTTAGCCTAACTCTTCCTTGTTTTATCGTTCAAGCCAAGGAGGATTAAACTCAAAAACAAGTCGATTTATACTAAAATCCTTCCCCAATTAATATAAACCCAATTATGTCCAAGCACTTACAAATATAGAAATATTTAGAGGTGTAGTTAATTGAAGCTTATTAGTGGTTCCAATAAATGTGAAGACTGGTTAATAGTTAACGTGGAACAGCGAGAAAAGTAATGGCAAAAGCGATTACCGAAATTGTTATACCTACCATGAAAACCAAGTAACAAGTTCTCAAAACATTGTATTTGTTGCCCAAAGCTTTTCCTAAAAAATATAAATCTCGCATAATGGAGTCGTCCATGAGCTTATCATCGTTGATGATGGTGTGTAAGCCTTCTCTGTATTGAGGCAAGGTCATTTTGTAGAAGTTTCCAAAGAAGAACAAGTTGGCTTTGCCTTCTTTGACGCGTTCCATGGAGGTGTGTCCATTCATTTTAATAGGTCTTGTAGCCAAAGTTGCGAAAATAATAGATGCCACACAGGTTGTTAAAAGAATACTTACTGGAATAATAAGATGACGATTGGCCTCTATATTAGAAGCAAAAAGAGACATAATTATTGAAATCACAATGGTATTAATGGTCAACATAATATTTGCCTTGTTATCAGCTATATTCGTTAAATCAATGTGATTTCTAAGGGCGGTTTTAAACATCATCTGAGCGCTTTTACTTTCGTTTAAGGTGATGCTTGCGCCAGGATCTTTTTTACTTCTTTCCTTTTTTAGCAATTTTTTCATTCTTTTTTGATTCGCTTTTTTAGTCTTATTGTAATTGTTTTTCGCGACTTCAGAATAATAACTGTGTTGCTTGAAAAAACCTAAACTTTCATCGTACCACTCTTCATCTGTATAGCTCTTGCCTTTGGTCAGATTCCATTCTTTTCTTAGATTTTTGGAAACTTCAAAAAAGTTAATGCTTCCCAAATTGCTAAGATCAGCGTCCTTCAATATTTTTTCGAGAATGGTAATAGGCTCAACACCAATAGTTGTTGCTAGAATGCAATTGGCGATGGTATCAATATTTCCATCAGCATAATTTTTTCCGGTTAAAAATCTTCGAGTAACTGCTACACTTTTCTTTTCATGGTTCTCATAACCTTCCAAATAACCGGTGTCATGAAAAATACTGGATAGGGTAAGAATTTCTAATTCGGATTCTGATAGATTTTGTTCATTGCCCAATAGAATAGCAGCATCACGAACACGAAGGGTATGGCTTAGATCATGATAAAATAGATCATTACCCGTGTACTGTTGAAATAAGTGTTCAACATATCTTTCAGCTTCTTGAATGATGCTTTGTTCCATTGTTTTAATTCTCCTTACATAGAATTATAGCTAATTTACAAAATTATGGTTTATTATCTTTTTACTCCAAATTTATTCAAATAAAAGAAAAGGTAAATAATTTGTACTATGAGCCAATTAAATTGAGTTTTGATACTTTCTTCCGAATTAATTTTCTATTTTTAATAAGAATGGTTTTTGAATTCATCCTTTTTTAAATGCTTTTGAAACTACACTTTTAGTAGTGTGACGGAAATAAAAGCATCAATTTTTTTAGGATTTTGATAAACTTTCCTATTGTTGCCTTACCAGTCAAGCACTATGAAAATTTTCCAAAATCAAAATTGATGAATTTATTTTTTATCCGTCTGTAGTGGAGAAAGGTTTTCCAAAAATCCGTATGAGAACGTTCTGTAACCATATCTTTAAAAATTACTATTCTTATCGCTTCGAGCGTATAGAACGTTTTATGAATGCTCCATACCAGGCGCAGAATAAGGTGTTTAATAACATCATTCAAGCGAGCAAACATACTGAGTGGGGAAAGCAGCACCATTACAAGTCTATTCGGAAACTAGAAGATTTCCAAGAAAGAGTTTCTATCCAAGATTACGATAGTTTGAAGCCGTTCATAAAACGGATGATGGATGGCGAAAAAGATATCCTTTGGCCCGGACAAGTAACACGTTTTTCAAAATCATCCGGAACCACCAACGACAAAAGTAAATTCATTCCGATCTCTGATAAAAATTTCAAATCCTGTCATATTCGAGGGGCTTGGGACACGATGAACCTTTTTTATCACAACAAACCAGAAAGTAAAATTTTTGCAGGGAAAAACTTCCTTATGGGAGGAACTTGGGATTTGTATAAGCCTCATTTGAAAACTATATATGGAGATGTTTCTGCCTTAATGATGAAAAATATGCCTTGGGTGGGGCGGCCATTTTTTGAACCCAACTTTGAAATGTGTTTCATGAAAGATTGGGAGGAGAAGATTGAACAGATGGCGAAAGTCGCGTTGGATGAAAAAATTAGAAAACAAGTGACAATGGTTGGTGGTGTTCCAACCTGGACCAATGTTTTTTTTCGGAAAATATTAGACTTGAGTGGAGAAGCACATATGTTAGACGTTTGGCCAAACTTTGAAGGGTATATTCATGGTGGAGTTTCTATCCTTCCTTACAAAGAACAACTGCATCGTTTTTTCCCTAGTGAACAAGTACGATTTGTGGAAGTGTATAATGCCTCGGAAGGATACTTTGCCACAAAACTAGAGCATGACTCGGACGATATGCTATTGTTGTTGGACAACGGGGTCTATTATGAATTCATGCCAATGGATGAAATAGATAATGAAAATCCACAGGTATTGCCATTGGAAGACGTGAAAATAGGTGTAAACTATGCGATGATCATTAGTACCAATGCAGGTTTGTGGAGGTATAAAATTGGGGATACTATACAGTTTACTTCAGTTGAACCATTCAAAATAAAAGTTACAGGAAGAACGCAGCAATTTGTAAATGCATTTGGAGAAGAAGTGATGGTTGGAAATACAGATCGTGCGCTTGCAATGACTTGCAGAGAGTTGGGGATTGGCGTTGAAGAGTATACGGTAGCCCCTATATATTTTAATGGCAAATCAAAAGGAGGCCACGAATGGTTGATAGAATTTGAAGAATGTCCTTATGACTTGGAACGGTTTGCCCATGTGTTGGATGTCAATCTTCAAAAAATAAATTCGGATTATGAGGCAAAACGATATAAAGATATTGCCTTGGAATGTTTGAAAATAAAACCTTTACAAAAAGGAACCTTTCATAATTGGTTGAAGGCGAAAGGGAAGTTTGGAAGTCAATACAAAATTCCTCGATTGGCAAATCATCGGAGATTCGTGGAAGAAATATTGAATTTTTAAAAAAGGGCTACAAAACATTTTGTAACCCTTTTTTGATAAATATCTAAGAATACTTTGTTACAACTTTGGATCAAATTTCACCAAGTTCGCAAAAGCTTTAACTCGTTTTTTAATTTCTGCAGCTTTCAAAGTCTTTAGTCGGTTGATACTAAATTCTTCTACACAGAAGGAAGCCATTGCAGAACCATAGATAATAGCTCGTTTCATGTTTTCCCAAGAGATGTTATCTGTTTTAGCCAAATAGCCAATAAAACCACCTGCAAAAGTATCCCCTGCACCCGTTGGATCAAAAACCTGAGCCAAAGGCATTGCTGGAGCATAAAACATTTTTTCTCCATGGAAAAGCAAAGCTCCATGCTCTCCTTTTTTAATAACAAGGAAAGATGGACCCATTTTTTGAATCACCTTTGCTGCGGTTACTAAGGAATATTCACCAGAAAGTTGGCGAGCCTCTTCATCATTGATGGTTAATACATCCACTTTCTTAATGACCTTTTTCAATGAAGGCATTGCGATATCCATCCAAAAGTTCATGGTATCCATTACAACAAGCTTTGGACGCTTTTTCATTTGCTTGATTACGCTCATTTGTACATCTGGAGTCAGATTTCCAAGCATGAGGTATTTTGAATCTTTGTAACTGGCAGGAAGTTTTGGGTTAAAATCCGCCAAAACGTTCAATTGTGTATCTAAGGTATCGCGCTGGTTCATGTTGTCATGGTATTTCCCAGCCCAGAAAAAGGACTTTTGGCCTTCTTTGATGTCAAGTCCTTCTAAATTGACGCCTCTTTTTTTGAGGTATTTCAATTCAGCATCTGGAAAATCATCTCCAATTACGGATACCAAATTAATGTCTTTTGTGAAATAAGAAGCAGCGATGCTAATATAGGTACACGCTCCACCAACCACTCTTTCAGCTTTGCCATAAGGTGTTTCGATGGTATCAAAAGCGACTGTACCGACGGTTACTAAACTCATATGATAGATTATAGAAATTTATAATAAAAAAAGTATGCACAAAGATTGCAATTATATCTATAAAGTAATAACTTTGCCCCGCTCAAATAACGAAACGATAAATAGATCTTCATATTTGGTTTGAAATTTGTCTTTCTAAAAGAGCTGGAAAAGCCTCAATAGCTCAGTTGGTTAGAGCAACGGACTGTTAATCCGTAGGTCCAAGGTTCGAGTCCTTGTTGAGGCGCAAAAGTCGATCAGAAATGATCGGCTTTTTTTTTGCCTTTCACTAAGCACATAAGTACCTCCTTCTCCCTTTTTTCTAATTGGATTTTATTTAACCAGTCTATTTTATCCCTTCTTGCCCGAACTTCTTCTCTTTCTATCCCCCTTTTTGAAAATTTCCTTCTATTTTTAAACAAAAGATATTGAATGGCTAAATACATTTTTTTCTTCCTGTTTATTATGGCTAGTATAGTAGGTTGTTCTTTTGAAAATACGACGGAACAAAACTTTAAGGTGATAAAAGAAAGTTTTGGAACGTTTGAAGGGGTAAAAGCGGATCTTTATACTTTGACCAATAAAAATGGACTTCAGGTAAAAATCACTAATTACGGCGGCATTATTACGTCTTTGCTTGTTCCGGATAAAAATGGAAAGCTGATAGATGTAGTTTTAGGCTTTGATAGCTTGTCTACTTATGTTACGGGTAATCCTTACTTTGGGTGTATTGTCGGCAGATACGGAAACAGAATTGCAAAAGGAAAATTTTCTATTGATGGGAACGAATATAGTTTAGTTCAAAACAACTTAGGCAATCATTTACATGGAGGGACCAAAGGCTTTGACAAACAACTCTGGTCTGCAGAACCTGTAGACAACTCGGCAAGTTTAAAATTAAATTATTTAAGTAAGGACGGCGAAGAGGGATATCCTGGGAATTTGAATACAACCGTTGAATACACTTTAACGGATGATAATGAACTGGTGATTTCCTATATTGCCACAACAGACCAACCAACGATTTGTAACCTCACCAATCATTCCTATTTTAATCTAGCTGGGGAAGGCAATATCTTGGATCATGAGCTACAACTTTTTGCGGATACTTATACTGAGGTTGATAGCACATTGATTCCAACCGGAAAGTTTCCTCCCGTGAAAGATACTCCATTTGATTTTTTACAAGCAACAAAGATCGGAAAGCGCATCGATGTTGACCATGAGCAATTAAAATTTGGCAATGGCTATGATTTGAATTTCCCATTAACAGATGTTGCTAAATTGAAAAAGGCGGCAATGGTTGTATCTCCTAAGACAGGGATAAAAATGGAAATTTTTACAGAAGAACCTGGCATACAATTCTACTCTGGAAACTGGTTGGATGAATCCGTTATTTTGAAAAAGAACATTCCTTCACAAAGGTTTGGAGGCTTATGTCTGGAAACTCAACATTTTCCGGATGCACCAAATCAAAAGGAATTTGCGAGTACAGAATTAAGACCATCAGAAGTTTACAAGACCAAGACTATTCATCGATTTACAGTTCAGTAATACACATGAAAAATATTTTTACCGTCCTCCAAATTTTACTAATGAGTCAATTGCTTTTTGGCCAGAATGCCACACCCGAATGGGAAAACCCTGAAATATTTGCGATCAATAAATTAGATCCACATGCTCATTTTATTCCGTTTCAAGACGAAGAAAGTGCGCGGACCTTTAATGCAATGAATTCTGACCGATATCAATTGTTGAATGGGCAATGGGATTTTAAGTTTTATACCAATCCAGATGATACGCCAACAGACTTTGCCAAGCCTGATTACGATATTTCAGAATGGACTCACATACCCGTACCGTCCAACTGGCAGCTTCAAGGGCACGGCATGCCTATCTATGCAAATATGCCAATGCCATTTGAAAGTAATCCGCCGAATGTGCCGCACGAAGGAAATGAAACGGGACTTTACCGATACGAATTAGAATTGAAAAAAGATTGGAAAGAAGACCAGGTGATTTTGGCCTTCGATGGTGTTCAGTCTGCTTTTTATTTATGGATCAACGGGACACAGGTTGGCTACAGTCAAGGAAGTATGACTACAGCTGAATTTGACATTAGTAAATATTTAAAAGAAGGCAAGAATATTATTGGGGTAAAAGTCATTCGTTGGTCCGATGGTTCCTATATGGAAAATCAAGATTACTGGAGATTGAGTGGAATTTATAGAGATGTTTATTTGGTTCGTAAACCCAAAACCAGCATTAGAGACTTTCAAGTAAAAACAACTTATGACAAAGCATTGGGGACGCTTTTAATTAAAGGAGAATTAAATAAAGGAGATAAAACCAGCTCTGAAGAAATCGAAATTACATTACGAGACCGCGAAGGTTTTTCTGTTGCCAATCAAACGCTCACAAGCGATCAATTTACGACAAGCATTTTATTCAATGTTCCAAATGCTTTGCCTTGGACTGCAGAAACCCCCAACCTTTACACTTTGATAATAAGTTTGTCTTCATCCGATGGATCCAAAGAAACGATTGCTCGGAAAATTGGATTTAGAACGATAGAAGTAAAGAACGGACAAGTATTGGTAAATGGAGTTGCGCCTCTTTTTAAAGGAATCAATCGCCATGAATTTGACCAACACAATGGACGGACGATAGACGAAGCGTCTATGATCGAAGACATTAGATTGATCAAGCAATACAACTTCAATGCAGTAAGAACCTCTCACTATCCGAATCAAACGAGATGGTACGAACTCTGTGATGAATATGGATTATACGTGATGGATGAGGCCAATGTGGAAAGCCATGATCTATGGATGAACTACAACAAAAGTCCTGTTAAGTATCCGGAGTGGAAAGAAGCAATCGTAGCAAGAGGAGTCGCCATGGCAGAGCGGGATAAAAATCACCCTTCGGTTATCTTTTGGTCCCTTGGTAATGAAGCAGGCTACGGTCCTAATTTGGATGCGATGGGTGATGCAATCCGAGCGTTGGATCTAAGCGAAAGACCCATTCATTATGAAAGTAAAGACATTGGGGCAGGGATGAAGGAAGTAGAAAAAGCCAATATTTTTGGGAAGATTAAAGCGGGGTCTCAGATCATAAAAAAAATGGATGGACCTGCTCCGCAAGAGATCGGTTCTACCATGTATCCAATGCCGGAGAAGGCAGAAAAGCAAGCCCTCGCAGACCCTAGCCGTCCGTACATCATTTGTGAGTATGCACATGCACAAGGAAACAGTACCGGACACTTTAAAGAGTTTTGGGAGACATTTGAAAAACACCCCAACATGCAAGGTGGTTTTATTTGGGATTGGGTGGATCAAGGCTTGGTGAAAACGGATGAAAATGGCACCGAGTTCTTTGCGTATGGCGGAGATTTTGGGGACAAAGTAGGTGATTCTAATTTCTGTATAAATGGTTTGCTGTTTCCGGATAGGCAACCAAAGCCAGCATTGGAGGAAGTCAAAAAAGCACAGCAGTTTATAAAAATAACAAAAGAGGAAAACGGTGTTTATAAAATCACCAATAACTATTATTTTCAGAACCTAGATTCGATGAAAGCGCAATGGATCATAGAGTCAGAAGGTCGGGTAGTGAAAGAAGGAGATTTAAATATTGAAGGGCTTGCAGCAAACCTATCCAAAGAATTCAAAATACCATTTGATATTCCAAAATCAACGATTAAAAAAGATTACCATTTAACGATTCGATTGCTTTTAAAAGAAGATCAACTTTGGGCAGAAAAAGGACATGAGATTGCATGGGAACAATTCGTTCTACAAGAAGGAAATGAGACTGTTTTTGAAATAGACGAAAAAGGAAAAGCGATTGAAATGGACGAGAAAGGAGAAACATTGGATTTTACTAATGATCTTTTTTCTGTTTCATTTAACCCTAAAACCGGGCTGTTAGAAAACTATGTTCAATCCGGACAGCAATTGTTTGAACAAGGTCCAAAACCAAACCTTTGGAGAGCACCAACCGATAATGATAGAGGTGTAGAATACAACCCCATTTTAGTTTTCAATGGCAAACATTGGAAAAATATGGAGTTGGATAAAATGCAAAATAAAGTATCCAATTATTTGGCAGAAAGGGTATCAGAAAATGAATGGAAAATAAATGTGAAAGGTGCGCTTAAAAGTAGTGTGACTTCTTTCTCTTACGAAAACAATTATACCCTTTATGGATCTGGAGCTATCAAAGTAGATCATAAAATTACGCCACCTAAGTTTTTTGGAGCAATTGGAAAGTCTGCTTTTTGGGGAGGAGCGATCGGTTCCATCCTTCTACTACTTTTAATTCTTTTAATAGTAAAAATGGTGCAAGGTAAACTGTTGATGTTTCTACTTTTATTGCTTCCGGGGATTTTGTTTTTAGCAGCATTAGGAGCCTTAGGTTTTGGTCTGAAAGATTATTTTCAAATGAAACCATTGGCGAAGATTGGAATGCAAATGCAAATTCCAAGCAATTATCAACAGGTCGAATGGTATGGTCGTGGACCTTTAGAAAATTATCCGGATCGCAAGGATGGATCCAAAGTCGGTGTTTATTCAGGGACAGTCGATCAGCAATATGTACCTTATGTTCGTCCGCAGGAGAATGGAAATAAAACGGATGTAAAATGGTTGAAAATTTCCGAAGAAAACGGAGATGGATTATTGGTAGAGGGAGACAATTTGAATTTTTCTGTTCACAATTATACGCTTGAAAACCTCACAGAAGCAGACCATACGAATGACATCAAAAAAGCGGATTTTGTAACGCTGAATATTGATCACCAGACTTCAGGTGTAGGGGGTTGCTCTTTTACTTACAATTATAAAGAAGAGTATTTATTGAAGCAATCTGAATACAATTACTCATTTATGCTCCAACCGATAAAAAAATAAGAGACAAATCTCCCATGGTTTGTTCTAATAATGACCTTTGTGATACTTTTGTGATAATTAGTCTATCCTTTTGTGAGTTTATAAGGGTCGGTTGCCCTTATCTTTGTTTTAGGACCGAAAAATGTTCTTAAAAGCACAAGCGTTTTATTTTTATTTTTAAAAACCAACCGAATGAAGAGAGTTCTTGTCGTTGAAGACGATCCCAATATTGTCGATCTCCTAGAAATTCATCTCAAAGATCTCAATTGCGACTTGACCAAAGCTTATGATGGTCAAAGCGGATTGGAGCATGCTTTGAAAAACAATTACGATTTAATTATTCTTGACTTGATGTTGCCCAAAATGGATGGTGTGGAAGTTTGTCGTCAAATCAGAATGAATCGATTGACCACTCCGATTATGATGCTTACGGCCAAATCTGAAGAGATAGACAAAGTATTGGGATTGGAGACAGGAGCGGATGATTACTTGACTAAGCCTTTTAGTGTAAGAGAATTTATAGCGAGAGTAAAAGCGATATTTCGACGGTCTAAAATTTCAAGTGAAATTCAGGCAACCCAACAAACTGGATTGTATGAATATGGAGATTTGCGAATCGACATTGAAAAAAGAAAAGTTACGATAGAAGAAAAGCGAATAGAATTGTCTCCAAAAGAATTTGAATTGCTAACTCTTTTAGCGGCACATCCCGGAAAAAGTTATAACCGAGAAAGAATCCTTAATCTAATTTGGGGATACGAATTCGAAGGGTACGAACACACCGTAAATTCACATATCAATCGATTGAGAAGAAAAATAGAACCGGACCTTTCGGATCCAAAGTATATTCTAACCACTTGGGGAGTAGGCTACAGATTCAATGAAGAGGTGGTGTAAGTAATTTCACTGGATTAAATTTTAAATTTCCAAATATGCAAAATAAACTTTACTGGAAAATTTCATTGACTCTTTTAGCACTCCTTGTTATTCTGGGGATCGGTTATGTAGTGATTAATTCTTACACTTCAAATGGCCATTTTCAAGAAGTCAATCAAAAGTTATATCAAGGAGTCGCACAGCATTTAGTTGACGAAACAAAACCGTTGATTAATGGTCAACCGGATACCGCTGCTACGCATGATATCATGCATTCAATGATGGTTATAAACCCATCTGTAGAAGTATATTTGCTGGATACGGAAGGCAATATTATTGATTTTGTTGTTCCTTATAAAAAGGTAAAAATGAAGTCTGTGAGCTTGGGACCAATCAAAAAATTTATAGCTACAAAAGAGTTGGAGGGCTGTATATTGGGCGATGATCCGAAAGATCCCGGAGTGACAAAAGTCTTTTCTGCTGCACCGATTATGGAAGCGGATAAGTTGACAGGCTATGCTTATATCATATTGGCGAGTGAGGAACAAAAAGCTGTTGCCACCTCTTTATTCAATTCTTTTATTTTAAGAACAGGCTTCAATACTTTTTTATTGACTTTGATTGCAGCATTGATTATCGGTTTGCTTGCGATGTGGTATTTAACCAAAAATTTGAGAAAAATTATTTCAACTGTAGAGCGATTTAGAGATGGAGATTATAAGGCAAGAATTCCTGAAAACTCTAAAGGCGATCTAACGAGTCTTGCCGATACATTTAATGATATGGCTTCACAAATTGATACCAATATTGAAAATATAAAATCAGTAGATTTATTGCGTCAGGAATTGATTGCAAACGTTTCTCATGACTTAAGAACACCTCTTGCAATAATGAAAGGTTATGTAGAAACGCTGATTATGAAAGAAGATCAAATTTCAGCGGAGGATCGTAAGAAGTATTTGAAAATAGTCTATGATGGATCAGAAAAATTACAGCGATTGATTTCTCAACTTTTCGAGTATTCCAAACTAGAAGCCAATCAAATTACGCCAGAAAAAGAAGCTTTTTTTATTGCTGAATTGATACAGGATATTCATGCAAAATACCAAGTTTTGGCAAAGGATAAAAATATAAAATTAGAGGTGGATGTTCCGCGCAATACACCAATGGTTTTTGCGGATATTGGTTTGGTGGAAAGAGCGATTCAAAACCTTTTGGACAATGCATTGAAATTTACACCAGTTGGGGGAAGCGTTCAATTAATAGCAAAAATTGAAAACAAAAATGTTGAAATAAGAATATCAGACACTGGGCCTGGAATTCCTGTAGAAGAGCAATCTTATATTTTTGATAGATATCATCAGTTGGAAGGGAAAGAGGTTAAGAAGAAAGGAGCGGGACTTGGATTAGCGATCGTAAAAAAGATTTGTGAAATACATGACTCAACCATTCAAATGCAAAACCGCGCAACAGAAGGAGCTTCTTTTTGGTTTCATCTACCAGCGTATCAGAGCTGATTCTATCTACATTGAAATACCATGCTTTATAAAGAAGGATTCACAAAGGTTATTATTCTTGGCTTAAAAAGCTTCGAAAATTTTCTAGAATATCTCGCCCCGGTTCGTCTGATAAATAAAGGAATTGACCTTTTTTACCGACGATTTCATATCTGGGAACATTGTACATTTGATAAGCATCTTTTACTAAATCATGCGGTATGAGGGCATGGATACCTGTTGGTTTGTGTTCACTGATAGCAGACTTCCACTTTTCTGAACTTTTATCAATGGATACATTTAGCATTAAAACGCCAGCGTCTTCTATGCTTTCTCTTAGGGCTTTGTATTTAGTAAATCCATTGATACAGGGTTTGCACCAACTTGCCCAAAAACTAAGATAAATGACCTGCCCTTTAAAGTCACTTAACTTCTTGATACTTCCGTCTTCCATGGTCATTTCGAAATCTGGAGCAAACTCTTTTACTATTTCTTCTTCAATTACCGCATGAGGCATATCTTGGCCTAGCAAAAATAAAGGAGAGAAGCAAAGCACTAAAACCAATTGGCGGAAGTTCATAGTAAATTATTTTAAGCAGTTAATTTAAATTGAATACCTGCTTAAGTAATCAAATTCCCTTTCTCATCCCATTCAGCAATGTCCATTCTTTTGCTTTGGTCAACGCACTTCGCCACCCATTCAGGATCATAGTCTACATCATGATCTGCCAATACTTCTGCAGGCACACCGTCCCACACATTGGCGTAATTACTGGTAACCCCTAGATCTTCAAAACCCATTTTGGTTGTATAGTAACCTGTCATGGTGAGATTGCGAATAAGGTTGAAGAATTTTATTCCATGACTCATCTCTGGCTTTTTACCATCTGGATCTGGATAAGCTATGTCATCAATAATTTTAATTTCCTCTTCAGGAGAACAAGAAACAAAATCCTTATTGAACCTGCGGTTTGCTTCTGCATCCAACCACATCAATCCGCCACGCATGGGCAATTGATGATAAGGCAAATCTTTTACAATAAAATCTATAAAATCCGGAACGCCCGCTTCGGTTGCTGAACCTGCAGTAGGAGTAGCTGGTAGAATAATATCGCATAAAACCGCAATGGTTGCCAGCTCATGTTTGTTCAAGTAAACTTCTTCCTTAACTTTTTTATCATGCTCTTTTTCGGAAGGAGTCCGGCCATATACATTTGTGCTTGTGACATCCGGTAAGATTTCTTTTGTACCATCAGTTTTACAAGCTGAACCGACTGTTGCTCCTGCAATACTTCCTACCAATAATACTTTTATGGAATCTCTTCTTTTCATTTTTATGAGTTTTAAAACACTAGTAAAATGATGTACTTAAATGTTTTTCTTTTTGTATTGTTCGACAATATAATCGGAAGTTCTCATAGCCAATGCCATTATGGTCCAAGTACAATTCTTATCAGCTTGGCTTACAAAAGGTCCAGCATCGACAACAAAAACATTATCTGCATCGTGCAATTGGCAATACTTATTAGTGACAGAAGTTTTGGGATCGTTGCCCATTCTAGTTGTACCTACTTCGTGAATGATTTGTCCAGGTTTTAATAAACCCCAATCTTGTTCTTTTGTTGGTTTATCACCAAGAGCAACACCACCAAGACCGTGTATGATTTCTTCAAACGTGTCTTGCATGTGACGTGCTTGATATCTTTCGTAATCTGACCATTTGTAATCAAATCGCAAGACAGGAATTCCAAATTGATCAACTACCGTTGGATCGATTTCACAACGATTATTTTTATCTGCAATGGCTTCTCCTCTTCCAGCCATTCCCATTACTGCACCATAAAAACGTTTTGCATCCTTTCGGAGTTTATCGCCGTAGCCACCCAACTCTTCCCCTATGTGTTTGTTTAGATCAGAAACGTTAAATCCAAAACCGTAAGAAGGCATTCCTAAACCTCCCCAAACTTCTATGTGATAACCTCTAGGGAAATCCAGGTTTTTATTGTCCAACCACCACGGAGAATATACGTGTAGACCACCAACACCATCTTCGTTATAATTTGTTTTCCGATTCATCAAAGCTGGAACGAAAGCCATCCGTCCACCTCCAGTAGAATCGTGCAAATACCGACCAACAACATCACTGCTGTTTCCTAAACCATTTGGATGTTCTTTGCTTTTCGAGTTTAATAAGATTCTTGCGGTACTGCAAGCGGATGCTCCCAATACAACAGACCTTCCTTTTAAAGTGTATTCTTTGCGGTCTTCTTTGTTGATAAAAGATACGCCAGTTGCTTTTCCTTCATCATTAGTAGTAACTGATCTTACCATGCTGTTGACATACAAATCAACTTGTCCTGTCCCATTTACCGCAGGGATTATAAAAACCGAACTGGAAGAGAAATCTGCATAAGCGTTACAAGAACGGTTGCATTGACTGCAGTAGAAGCAAACGCCTCTATCGTTATTTAGTTTTTTTGTTAAAATAGATAAACGAGATGGAATCACATCTACCCCAGCTTTTCTTGCACCTTTGATATAGTACAATTCATGAAGCCTTGGTTTGGGAGGGGGGAGAAAAAAACCATCGGGATCATTTTCTCTATTTTCATTGGAACCAAAAACACCAACCATTTTATCAAGACGATCATAATAAGGTTTGATGTCGTCGTAACTTATCGGCCAGTTTTCTCCTAAGCCATCTACATCTTTATGTTTAAAATCTTTAGGACCAAAACGCAGTGAAATTCTGCCCCAGTGATTGGTACGTCCTCCTAACATTCGTGATCGCCACCACATGAAATCTGTTCCTTCCTTTTGAGTGTATGGTTCACCTTCTACTTTCCAATCTCCCCAGGACATGTCAAAATCTCCGAATGCTCGTTTGGTACTTGCTCCTCTTCTTGGCGATTCCCAAGGGTATTTCATTTGGGTAGCAGTCGCAGGATCCTTTGGATCAAAGTATGGTCCAGCTTCTACTAGAGCCACTTTCATTCCTGCTTCCGAAAGTATTTTTGTCGCCATTCCTCCACCTGCTCCGGATCCAACAATAATGGCGTCATACATTGTGGCATTTTCTTTTATCTGCATAATTTTTCGTTTCCTGTTTTAATCTACTCCGGGTTTTTATATTAAAAAGCTGTTTAAAAATGAATTATTTAAGTTCACTTTCACTGAAGAACTTCTAATACTTAAGGTACAAGTAATATTTGTAATGAAGGTGTTCTGAAATAGTAATCTTGGTTCGAATATTTGAGAATGTTTCAAACATTACATTTACTATGTTTTCGAAATAGGAATTTAACTTAGAATATCTTTCACCACTTTTCCATGAACGTCTGTGAGTCGGTAGCGACGGCCTTGAAATTTATGGACAAATTGTTCGTGATTTATGCCCATCAAATGCATAATAGTAGCTTGAAGGTCATGAACATGAACGGGATCCTTTATGATGTTATAGCCGAAATCATCTGTTGCACCATAAGTAAAACCTTTCTTTACCCCAGCTCCGGCCATCCAAATAGTAAAACACCGCGGATGATGATCCCTTCCATAATTGTCAGGCGTTAATTTTCCTTGTGAATAACAACCACGGCCAAATTCTCCGCCCCAAATGACGAGCGTATCTTCTAATAATCCACGTTGTTTTAGATCTAAAATTAATGCCGCA
This sequence comes from uncultured Saprospiraceae bacterium, assembly GCA_938041325.1. Lineage (GTDB taxonomy): Bacteria > Bacteroidota > Bacteroidia > Chitinophagales > Saprospiraceae > CALIAG01. Next base: position 17,071 of record CALIAG010000283.1, read on the forward strand.
GAAGCTTGGTCTGTATCTTTCGCTAGCTTCTTTATTTCACCAGGTAAATTTCCATGTTGGTCCCAGCCTTGATGATATAGCTGAACAAATCGAACTCCTTTTTCGACTAATTTTCTTGCAAGCAAACAATTGGCAGCATAAGTGCCCGGTTTTCGAGCTTGCTCCCCATACTGTTCAAAAATATAATCCGGCTCGTCAGAAATATCCATAGTTTCCGGCACAGAGCTTTGCATGCGATATGCCATTTCGTATTGAGCTATTCTGGCTTGAACAGATTCATCTTGAGTATGGTGAAATTGACTTTCATGCAGATCATTGAGATAGTCCAACATCCTCCGCCGATCTTTGCTCGACATTCCTGCGGGATTATTTAAATACAAAACAGGATCTTCTCCGGATCTGAACATAACGCCTTGATGTTGAGATGGCAGAAAACCGTTGTTCCAAAGTTTTGCATAAAGTGGTTGATCGTAATTGTTGGAACGGGATAAAAGAACGCAAAAATTTGGAAGATTTTCATTTTCAGATCCCAGTCCATAACTCATCCAAGAACCCATACTTGGTCTTCCTGCTTGTTGGCTACCGGTTTGTACAAAAGTTATTGCCGGATCATGATTGATCGCTTCTGTATGCATTGATTTGATGAAGCAAAGTTCATCTGCAATCTGTTGGTGGTAAGGAATCAAGTCACTCATCCATGCCCTGCTTTTTCCATATTGTCCAAATTCAAAATCCCCCATTGCAAGTGGAAAGGAATGTTGTTCAGACGTCATGCCTGTTACCCGTTGGCCCTGCCTAATGGAGTCTGGCAACTCTTCTCCAAACATTTTTTTGAGTAGAGGTTTGTGGTCAAATAACTCCAATTGCGAAGGTGCTCCACTTTGAAAAAGATAGATGACTCTTTTTGCTTTTGGTGCAAAATGAGGGAGTTCGGGACCGAGGCCAGATAGTGGATTCATCATCCGATCCAATGCAGTTGCCCCTAAACCCAAAAGACTGTTTTGAAGAAAAAGCCTTCTATTTAGTTTGTCAAAAAGTTGATCTTCGAGTTTTTTCATGTTACCGTTTTATAACAAACTCATCAAAATTCATAATGGTAATGGCAATGAAAGCGCAAGTAGCTAAAGTCGTTTGATCTAATGAATCATCAACTTTGCTTTCTCCTGTGCTCAACCATTCTTTTGTCCTATTGCTATCTTTTAAAAATTCTTCTTTTTCTTTATCGTATAGTTCGACCAAGCTTTTATGCTCCTCTGGACGTGCAGGTCTACCAATCAAACTTTTAAATGCAAATTGTATTTGATCTTCAGGAAATTGACCTGCTTCAATAATCATGCGTTCGCCTAATTTTCTACTTGCTTCTAAATATTGAGGATCATTCATCAAGACCAATGCTTGCAAAGGCGTACTTGTTTTTTGTCTTCGAACGGTGCAAAGGTATCGATCGGGTGCATCAAAGTTGAGCATGGAAGGGGGTGGAGCAGATCTTTTCCAAACGGTGTAGATGCTTCTTCTGTATAGACTATCACCACTTTGTTGTTTGTATTCTGTAGCATTTCTGGTAGCAAGGGCTTTCCAAATACCGGGAGGTTGATAAGGATAAACGCTTGGTCCGCCAATTGAATCTACGAGAAGGCCACTGGCTTTTAAAGCTTGGTCTCGGATGAACTCAGCAGGAAGGCGATGTACGGAAAAACGAGAGTACAATTTATTTTCGGGATCAAGTTCCATTGATAAGGCACTTGGGATAGAAGATTGTTGATAAGTTTTGGAAGTTAAAATAAGTTTCATCATTGCTTTTACATCCCAACCGCTTTCAACAAAGAGAACTGCGAGGTGGTCTAAAAGTTTTGGATGAGAAGGTAGGCTTCCTTGGTTTCCGAAATCTTCTTGGGTCTCAACCAATCCTTGTCCAAAGCACATACTCCAAAGCCTGTTGACATATACCCTAGCCGTTAGAGGGTTGTCTTTACTTGTGATCCAACTTGCCAAACCTAATCTGTTTCTTGGAAAATCTTCTGGAAATTCAGGAAGTTGCTTGGGTGTTTCCGGTTTGACTTCGTCCACCGGAGCGTCGTACGCTCCTCTGCTCAATACGAATGTTGGTCTGGGCTGGTCGCGTTCTTTCATGACCATGACATCAGGTTGATTCGTAAGAATTTCATTTATTTTGGCTCTAGTCGCAATTATGGAATCTTGTAGCGTATTGTATTTTTTCTGTTTCCTGTTTTGTAGATACCATTGCAATTTTTCATTCTCGTCAAGTTGTGCAAAAGTCTCTTTAGAAAATTGAGTTGTATTATTCTCGAGTAAAGATTTGATTTCAGAAGGAGTCAAGATTCTATTAAAAACTTTTAATTCATCCATTTTTATATCAGAAATGGAATGGCGGACTTCAATTCCTAAAAGGAAAGGAAGGTTTGACCAATTTGTTTGGTTAGCTCCGTGAAGAAGACTTTTAGAAAGGTTGTCTTTTATAGTAACTGTTTTAGCCGATTTACCATTTATGAAAACTTTTAACCCGTCAGCTTTACTACTCCCATTGTAAGTCATTGCAAGGTGTGTCCATTCGTTGATTGGGATACTATCCATAGTTAGGAGGTCTATGGAATTGTTTGGCCAAACATGATTGAGTTGAAATGTCAGTGTTTGGTTTTTATTCATTTTACAAAGCCAACCTCTGTAGCCTTCAAAGTCCCCATTTGCTTTTCCAAATATAGGTCCGTCGATGCCTGCTTTTTCTAGGTTTATCCAAAGACTAACTGAGAAAATATCTTGTCTGTCTAAATCTAAATCGCGATTGAATCGAATGCCACCATCGCCTTTGAAGCGAATCCCTTTTCCAAATTTTCCTTCTATAAGTTCAGGTCGTTCATCTTCGTGGCCCCAAATGTTTGCATCTAATTTGTTTTTTTTGTTATTAAAATAAGCGAAAGTTTTACTTTTTGTTTTCTTCCTTTTAGGAATTGGTAATTTATCTAGGTAAATATCATTGACGTTGATTTCTTTTTCTGATTCAAAAGAGAAATCTGCTAGAAGTCTTTCGTTATTATTTAGGGTTTCTTTTTTAGCAATAAACGATCTCAAGTCTTGTTGAAAATTTT
>CALIAG010000284.1 GCA_938041325.1 uncultured Saprospiraceae bacterium
TTTCCGTAGCTATGGCTACGAAAAGAAAATGGAGCTTCGACCACAAAATCAAGCACTTAACTTCGCTTTCTGTGAACATCCTTTAACAACTTCCATATGCGAAAACTATTTTAAATATCTTTTAATTTTTAATTTTCAAAAACTTAGTCGTCCCGCCTCTCATAATCATTCCTTCCATAAGCAAGGTGTACAAGCCTGCCGGAAGATTGCTTACTTCAAAAGCAACCTGATTGTCTCCTTCATATAAGCTAAGCGTTTGTTGTGTTTGCTTTCTACCTCTTGCATCTATTATTTGAACGACTGTTTCACGTTCTGAATCAGAATAAATATCAACAATCAAATAATCACTTGCCGGATTTGGAAATACTTTTTCTATTCGCAAAAGAGTCCCTTCCTTTTCTAATTGTTGTAATGCTGCGGTGGAACCAAGAGACAGGCTTGCTTCGTCATCTTCATTTGCACTTACTCCGTTTCCATTGCCAGGAGTAGAGTCTTCATCTGTTCCGTTCATGGATTCGACTTCTGCATATGCAGTAATCGGTCCGTCTCCGGTCAAAGCGAAAAGCACAGCAGTAAGGGTAGCCGTTTCTCCCGGTTCGATAGCTCCATTTAGGTTCCAGTTTCCATTCCAATTGCTCCATTGACCTTGTGATGTACTCGCACTAGTATAAACAAAACCATCTGGCATTGAGAAGTTAACGACCACACCTGTCGCAGCTTCCGTTCCAGTGTTCGTTACCGAAACAGTGAAGGTATTATTGTTCCAAATATTTAAAGCACTTGGATTCACAGAAAGATTTAATTCTAAATCAATTCCATCTCCTCCTGTAGGTTCTCCTACAACAGCAATTCTATTTGAAGTTCGTACAGTATTGTTATTGTAATTGCTTTCAGAAACCGTTTGATTTGCATTTACAGAAAGAATTAAATAATAATTCCCTGGTTGAATCGTCCCAATCTCCGCCAAAGCTGCTGAAGGAACATTTGGAATTGTTGTATTTGCTGGAGTATTTCCTGAAAGCAATTCACCGACCAAAATATCAGAAGAAGTATTTAGGTTTTGGTCTAAAGACAAGTAAGCCAAGACTTGAAAGTCTCCGTCGACATCTTCTGTCCCTGAGTTGATCAAATCAAAAGAATATGGAAATAACTGGCCAATCGTAATCTGGTTTTGAACGCTCAATCCTGCCATAGATAAATCCGCAGCTCCTCCGTTTCCACCATCTTGAACCAACACATTAAAGCTACAGGTTTCTGAATTGCCACAGGCATCTGTGCCTTGATAAACAACGGTATAACTACCTGCTGTTACCGAACTATTTCGTGCAGGACCTGAAGTTTGCGTCAATGTCACTGTACTATTATTACATGTAGAATTGGTGCTAGGTAATGACCAGCTTAAATCTACAGACCCACCAGGTGATGCGGTAGTCAATGTAATATTGTTCGGACAGTTGATCGTGAGATCAGAACCCGGGTTTCCTTGACATGGAACTTCCAACACGTAATACCGCCAAACAGAATTATTTTCAAACCCCCAGTTTCCATTCCAAGAATACATCAATCCATTGTCATTCGACCCGTTGTTGGTTCCTTGAAATGCATTATAAGTCACGGGCTCTCCACTGTCCCAAACGCTCGACCCCTCTGACGCTCTATCATTGAATCCGATCCAAGAGCTTTCACTAATTCCAGCGAATACAAATTGATTTTCAGCACTGCTATTTATGGATGCCAAATAACCGCCATTGCTCGCAGCGATTTGTTGCGCATCGCCATACGTTTTTTTAGAAGTAGAAAGAAAGTACTTGTGATTTTCAAACTCACCAATTACAGTAAATCCAGCTATTGAAGCGGGACATTCTCCTCCTACCGTTTCTTCAGTAACAGTGACTGTAAATGAACATTGATCATAAAGTGTTCCTGATGCACAATTCGCTGTTGCTTCATAAGAAACAGTTCTGATTCCTATTGGAAACAAAGCACCATTCACCAAGCCTATAACCTGATTGACATCGAAGCTATTGCAGTTCGTACTTACATTAATATCTCCTTCCGACCAATTCACATTAACACCACTTGATCCTGCAGGTGCTGTTACACTTATGTTTGCTGGACAAGTAATGCTTACTTGATCCTGTGCTGAAAAAGTAGGTTGAACATAGAAAGTACAAAAAGTACTATTTCCGCAAATATCTGTAATTCTGTATTGGATCAGATGTCTTGTAGTTGCACTAACCAATTCATTTTGTGCTGGACCTCTATTTTGAGTGATGGTCACCGCACCGCCAGGGCAAGTAGTCGATGCCGTTGGAACTGGAAAAGAGATATTGAATTGTGTTGTTCCTGCAGGAAGATTAACTTCCACATCTTCCGGACAATTAATCGTTAACACCCCTTCATCTGCAGGTCTTACATAAACAGCGAAAGTACAGAAAGTAGTATTGCCACAATTGTCGGTAATGGAATACCTTATTTGTTCAAATCCATTGCTGGCTTCAATAAAAGAACCATTCGCTGGACCTTGAGTTTGAACGATACTAACTACGCCATCTGGACAAGTTGTTGTAGCATTTGGTTCCGGCCAATTCGCTATCATTCCTGAAGCGCCCGGAGGAGCTGTTACGTCATAAGTACTTGGGCAATTAGCGGTCAAGTTTGCACTAGCTGTGTTGCATTCCAGTTCGACTATATATTTCCGATAAATCCCATCTTGCTCCAAAGCCCACTCTCCATTCCAAAATTTGATATAGCCATAATCCTTTGCACTTGAATTGTCTCCATCAAATGCGTCGTATAAAACTTCCGTTCCATCTGCCCAAGTAAAATTCCCTTCAGAAGTTGCATCATTAAAACCAATATATGCGAGGTCCGAAATTTCAGTTCTTACTAAATATCCTTTTTGTGCATTATTAATGGTGACTAAATTTCCACCAATAGCTTGTGCAGCAGTATTGGCCAATGGCCAGCTAAGTATATTGTCCGAGATATATAATTTGTCAACTCCATATTCTCCTAAGAGTGTATACCCATCGAAGTTCGAAGTACAAGGTCCGGATGGCAAGTTGTTCAATTGATAAGCATATGCTGCTCCACTTTCTGGACCATTGTCAAACTTAGCAGGAGATCCAACTATTAAATTGTTTCCTTCCAGGTTTACTACGAATCCATATTTTCCACCAAAAGAATTGCCAGGCTGAGAGCCAGCTTCTTGCATGTCCAAAGCTGTCAACTTAGAAAATTGCGGCCAACTAGATCCATTCTTTTCAAAAATATAAACGGTCCCTGCATCATAGGCATCTCTTGTAGTTCCAGTAGCTATAAAGTTTCCTGAAACTGAAATATCTCCTTGCCCAAAACGATCTGATTGAGTAACGTCGTCTCCAATCAATGACGTTGATAAGTTCCAAGTACTTCCACTTCTTTCATAGACAACCACCTCTCCAAATTGATTAAAACCATTGGACAAGCCGTATGCCAATGTATTCCCACTTAAGTCCATACTTGTCGCGTTTCCTTCAGCTATGGTAGCTTGTAATGTCCAGCTGGTACCGCTTCTGGTGTAGATTTGGATATCGTTCGAACCTTCCAAAGCAATCGTATTTCCATCCAATGCCAAGTCAGCTCTGTTGTCGTCAAAAGAAGTTTCTTCGATCCAATCGCTTCCACTTTTTCTAAAAATGTAAACTGCTGAACTAGATGCAGGACCACCTACTTGTGTTCCTCTTGCTCCAATTGCGATCCGGTCTCCACTGATATCTACATCCCGTCCAAATGCATATCTATATGCGGGAAAAGGAGAGGACAAAGTTTGCTGCAAGTTCCAAGTTCCCCCTATTTTTTCATAGATATAAACGGTTCCTCCACCTGTTCCTGAAAACTCTGCAGGTGCTCCAACTACTGCCACATTGCCATCAATTGCAACAGAGTAACCGAAAGTGAAGATTGGTGTAGCATTAGGATCTGTTCTACCATCAATTTCCTGATCAAAAATCCATTGGCCATTATTCAATTCATATATGGCTGCTTTATCTCGACCTTGTGAGCCCACAATTGCATAATTGCTGCTCATGTCGACCGCCACTCCAAATTCATCATCTGCTTCTGGATTTGGTGGATATAAAATGCTTTCTTGGCCGAAAGCTGAAAATTGTAATAGTATTAAAAAAGCGAATAGGTGAGTAAAGTTTTTCATATGAAAACTGAATTTAAAAAATTTTAAATTTGAGTACAAAATATGTTTCACTTGGATATTGGGATATGGTAGGGGAACGCATCAAAGTTAGGGGATAACTTTCTATAAAACCTTTGAATTCGTTTCAAGTTCTTTTGAATTTGTATCAAAGGCAATAAAAATGGGTGTGTTTGGTAAATTTAAAGGGAGTTAGGTAAACTTGTAGTCTTTATGGTCTAAAAGTGCAAGGATTTTGGTGTGTCAGTTTTAGAGAAAACAAGTAGATATTGATTTAGAAATGGTCTTGCATCTCCATTTGAAAGGAGAGGTGCAAGACCATTCAATACGTACTTATACGTACTTTGTTGTTTTTTAAACCGGCTTCATCAATCTTCTAT
>CALIAG010000285.1 GCA_938041325.1 uncultured Saprospiraceae bacterium
GATAAGTATGAGTACAATGAGTATAGTCGGATGTTTTATACGAATGAATTGCAGAGGGAACAATTCAGTTTCTATTTGTGGATGGTGCCATTGGCTAGTTTATTATTGTTGTTTGTTTTAAAAATTAAAGAAGAAGAAAGAGATTTTGCTTTCTTATTGTTTTTTACTGGTGCGAGTTTTCTTTTCACCATTTCTATGGGGAGTGGAAATTCTTGGTACAGCGCTCCGTTGATTCCTGTCTTATCAATGCTAGTAGGACTTTTTATTGTAAAAATTATAGAAGCGATTTCGAGTCAAATTGATTTTAAAAAGAATTGGTTAAAAGAAGCATTTATACTCGCTTGCTTTGCAAGTATATTTTTCGTTCCATATCAAACCATTTTAAATGAAGTGGTTTACTTTCCCAAAATACATGGGGATTACGAACGTTTTGGCGGAGCAATAAAAAAGGTGGAGAAGGATTTTCCAAATGAAAAAAAGTTTTGGGTCTATCATTCTGTTGCAAATGCGCAATTTCATTTCTATCAATATCTTTATAATGAAAAAAAAGGTTACGAGATTGAAAACTGTGGAGTAACGACTTTAGATAATTGTGCTCGTGAGTTGAAAGTAGGGGAGAAGGTATTGGTTTGTGAAACCTATTTATTGCGTCAGGTGCGTGCTAGGTATTTATTAAAAGATTTGGCGGGGCATGAAGGCTGTATGTTTTTTGAGATTTTAGGAAATATTGAAAAAGAAAAAAGTATTCAATTGGAAGAATAAAAAAAAGCTCTGATGCACACATCAGAGCTTTTGAATTATAATTTAGCAATAAGTCTTAAGCTTTTCCGCCGTTCAACTCATCTTGTAACTTTTTCAAGTCATCCCATTTTCCTTTGGCTGCAAGTTTCGCTTGTTTTGGCCATGTCGTTGGATCGTGCATTTTGTAACGGTTGCCTGCTGCTTCCAAGATTGCTTTTAATTCAGTTTTCTTAGAAGTTGACAATCCTGCAAAACTTTTGATTCCTGCTTTGTTCAATAACTCAGCGATCTTCGGTCCGATGCCTTCGATTTTTCTCAAATCATCTTTAGCAGTCGTCTTTTTAGCAGTTACTTTTTTAGGAGCTGCTTTTTTAACTGGAGCTTTCTTTGCTACAGCCTTTTTTGCTGTTGCTTTTTTAGCAACTGGTTTTGCTGCAGTCTTCTTTGCTGCAGTTTTTTTAGCGTAAGGCTTCGCTACTGTTTTTTTCGCAGCAGGTTTGCTTGCTGCTTTTTTAGGAGCTGCTTTCTTTGCTGCTGCTCTTTTTCCTGCAGAAGGAACAGATACAACAGAGTTGTCAACACCATCGAATGGGCTAGGAACATAAGCATCTGCTGCCCAGTCATTTTCCCAAACAGCGTTGTTGATCATGTAACGGAACTCATAATTTTGACCAGCAGGTAGCTCAACAGTTGCAGAATAGCCTTTCTTAGAAGCTTTCATAGCAACGCCGTTTTCCCATTTCCAGTCGTTAAATTCACCGAGTAGTTTTACTTCGATGGCATCAGCTGCGAGAGTAACAGCTGCCTTAGGCAAAGTAAACGTAACTTTGCAAAGGTCTTTTGATTTAGAAAATTGTTTCTTCAAACTCATTGGTAGTAGTTAATAATAATATTAAAAAAGATAGGTTAAAATTATTCTTGGTGTCAAAATTACACTAATTATAATTAAGGGAAAAGTTTTTTGATAAAAATTTTATCTTTACTAACTGAATAACAGTTGTTTACGTTTTACCAATAAAATGAATTTTCCTATGCGATTTATTGTCCTAAGCTTTTTTTTATTTCCTTTTTTTATACAAGCTCAAAACATCGTTTCGAATTCAGAAAAAGAAGTTATTGATGTTGTGAAAAAAATGTTTGATGGAATGCGTCAAAGTGATACGATTGCTGTAAGGGCAGTGTTTCATAAGGATGCAAGAATGCAAACTTCGTTTATTGATCGCAAGACCAATAAACCGAGATTATCAGAAGGATCGCTTGATGGTTTTTTGAAAGCCTTGGGGGCACCGCATCCGGAAGTATGGGATGAAAAGATTTGGTCTTATGAAACGCGAATTGATGGAAACCTTGCATCGGTATGGACTGATTTTACTTTTTACCTAGATGACAAAATGAGTCATTGTGGAGTAAATGCTTTTCATTTGGTGAACACCTCCGAAGGTTGGAAAATTACTCAAATCACAGATACCCGTCGTTGGGAGAATTGTATCACGACAGAAGAAGAGAACATCGAGCAATTGCTTGCCGCTTGGCACAATGCAGCTGCGGTAGCAGATGAGAATACTTTCTTCGGAACGATGACAAAGGATGCCATTTACATTGGCACAGATGCTTCTGAACGTTGGCTAAGAGATGAATTGAAAGCTTGGTCGGAAAAGGCTTTTCAAAAAGAATCTGCTTGGGCCTTTAAGACGATTGAAAGACAAATTCATATTTCTGAAAAAAATAACATGGGCTGGTGGAATGAAACGCTTGATACTGCGATGGGCCTTTGTCGAGGCTCCGGTGTTTTAGAAAAAACAGCGCAAGGTTGGAAAATCAAGCAATATCATTTATCGGTTACGGTTCCGAATGATAAGTTAGATGCGTTTAAGGAGTTGGTGGAGGAGTAGTGGGTAAATAATTTAAATTTGAAACTAAATAAATTTTAATATTCATTCGTATCAGGGGAATTTATTCCCCTAAATTGCAAGACTAATAAGCAAAGCAAAAATTTTCTATCCAATCTATTGTAAACCGAATTCCAGTGAACGACAAAAGTCGTTTTTGAAAAAATCTTTTAACCACTTTTCAAACAAATCCACAACAACCAAATTGCTTTCAAACTCCAAAGAATGGTCCTCAACCAATTGCTTCGAATTAGCTTTTCGATTTCCTGCTCAGAACGCGTTGCTCCGAGAGATTTGTGAATTGGAATTTGAATCAAAAAAGTACTCACCCAAATCAGAATCACCAAAATCATTGGCACCAAGTATTCCCAATAAAAATTAAAGTGCAAAGTAAACCATCCAGCGAGCCCCAGTTCTATTAACATTAGTGGCATCACAATCCAGGTAATTGATCTTGAATGGTGGCGGTGAAATTCATGCCATTGATGGGTGCTTACATATCTAAAAGAAGGGTAGTGTACCAATTGGATTATCCAGATCAAAGCCAGCAATGCCCAGCTAACAGACAGGTTTAATAGTGAAGTAAGCGGCATGTTATATTTTTATGTTTTAGACAAGTTAAATACAATTATTTACCTATATTGTTTAGACGGAACAAAATTGCACAAAAAACCACCGTCATGAGAAAACACATCACAGCACTCCTTTGCGTCTGTTTGTCCATTCCTCTTTTGGCTATTCCCATTGATACCTTACAAATTTCTTCTTTATATGAGCAAGCAAAAGCTGCGGATGATGCTGAAGAATATGACAAAGCTTTGGCTATGGCGCTTAGCGCATTGTCTGAATATGAAAAGGCCCCGGATTTTGTCGATTCTTTGCTTTGTGATATCACAGATTGTGTTGGACGGATTCATTTAAGCAAAGGCGATTTGGAGGAAGCGGATGCCTACTTTCGAAAGGGCTTGGACCTGCGGAAGCAAGTTTTTGGAGAAGGATCGGTGCAGGTGGGCAAATCCTATAACAATATAGCTTTGATCCATAATGAGAAAAGTGAGTTGGATAAAGCAATCGAAACTTTTGAAAAGGTAGTGGATATTTATAAGGAAAAATTACCACCCAATCATAAGTCATTTGGGATTGTATATGCGAATATTGCGGTAGCAAATGTCCGCTTGGGTAAACTAGAAAAGGGCAATCAGTATTTCAGAGAAGTCGTCAGAATAGATGAAATGCTTTTTGATTCTAATTCAATGGAACTTGCGATTGATTATGGAAATCTGGGGTCTTCGTATAATTTTTTAAAACAAAGTGAAGAAGCGAGATTTTTCTTTAAAAAAGCATTGAGAATCTATGAAAACTATCCTAATGAATACTTTATCAATAAGTCGATTCTATTCAATAATATTGGATCTTCCCTTCAAAGCGATGAAAAATATAATGATGCGATTGATGCTTATAACAAATCTCTAGAATATAGAATTAAAAAATCAGGACCTACAGGTCCTCGGTTGGGATACATTTATATTGGATTAGCAAATTCGTATTCTAAATTAAACAAACATAAACTATCTATTGAAATGCTCCAAAAAGCCCTTGAATTAAGACTATTGCATTTTGAAAAAGAAAATGAATTAGTTCAAGTTTGCTATAACTATTTTGGCACAGAATATTTTCACCTAGGAGAATATGATAAAGCGATCCAATTTTTGAATATTGGAATTAAAAATTTTACCGAAAACAATAATAAAAGAGTTTTACCTCCAAATTCAGAAAGAATATTGTCAATGTTATTAGAAACCAGGGCAAAAGCAAACTTTGCACTTTTTAAAAAACATGATAAAACCAATTATATACAACAATCAAAAAGTGATATTGAAAGATCAATAAATCATTTATCAATTTGGCGAAATTTATTAGAAGATAAAAGTGCTAAATCACTTTTAAATGAGTTGCATTTTTCAGTATATGAAACTGCGATGGA
>CALIAG010000286.1 GCA_938041325.1 uncultured Saprospiraceae bacterium
TAATATGATGAAGAAAATACTTTTAATGTGTGCAGTGCTTTTGACCATGGTCTTAAACAGTACTCAAGCTCAAACAGATTCTTGCAATATCTGGATTACTCAGACAGCAGATTGGACTTTGACTGCAAATTGGGATGAAGATCCAAACGATTACGTTTATTGGGATAATGGGCAAAGTGGCTCAACGGTGTATGTACAACAAAATGGAACCTACTGTGCGATTTTAATTACTTCGGATAGTTGTGTTGCTACAGACTGTTTTAATTTTGTTGGAACGGGTAATCCTTTGGATACTTTGTGTTGGACCTCAATTAGTATCGATACAATAAGCAATTGTTTAACAGCCAATCCACAAGATTCTAGTGCTCCATACACCTTTTCATGGAGCAACGGTTCAACAGCTCAATCCATTTGTCCACCAAGTAATCAAAACTATTGCGTCACAGTTACTGATGCCAGCGGATGTGAATCTTTTGCTTGTGCTGTAATCCAAACTACATGTTCAGTTGAAATAGTATTGGATACGATTGGCAATGAACTCGGTCTTACGGGTATTGCAAGTGGAACGGCCCCTTTCACTTTTCAATGGAGCACTGGCGAAAATACCCAAACAATAAATTACGATTCCACTTATTATTGTTTGACTGTGACAGATGCCAATGGATGTATCGCCACAGATTGTTGGAGTTCTCCTGCAAGTTGTAATTTTGATTTTATACATACAGCCGCAATAGATCAAATTTGTGTTCAAAATATAACTGGTGTTGGCCCATTCGAGATTAACTGGTCAACGGGTGAAACAAGTAATTGCATTACGATTACAGAGAGTGGATATTATTCGGTCACCGTTTCAAATGACAGTGGTTGTTATCGATCAAGAGGGAGCGTATTTACACCACAAATAATTGATACTTTATGTGAAGTGTCCGTTCACTCGGATTGGTCAGGCAATTTATTTGTGTCGCATGAAGGCAGTTTTTTTCCACCTTACACCTATGATTGGAGCAATGGCGAAACAGGGAGTACTATTTTCCCTACAGATACAGTGGAATATTGTGTTACTGTTACCAATGATGCGGGTTGTGTAGCAATAGCCTGTTGGGATTCCTTGATTACAGATATTTGTCAAGCACAGATTATTGAAATAGAAGATTTTACATTGTGTGTTGAATCCCTTGGGGGAACAGCACCCTATGTTTATTCTTGGAATACCGGTGATTCAAGTTCTTGTATCTTCATCAATCAGTATGATTACTATAGTGCCGTCGTCACAGATGCAACAGGTTGTTGGACCTCAATTGGTGGCTGGTATGGCTCGAATATTATTGATACGATTTGTAGTGTATCTGTGTTTGAAACATTCGATAATTGTTTATGGGCCAGTCCGGATGTAGGATCCATTTGGCCTTACACCTACGAATGGAGCGATGGCAGCACTACAAATTCTATTTGTCCTACTGATAACGAGACCTATTGCGTGACCCTTACCGACGGCACTGGTTGTGAATCATATGCCTGTGGTTTTGTTGCAGAAGGTTGCGAAGTTTCAATCGAAATAGATACACTATCCGATGGACAAATTACACTTACAGGAATTATAGAAAATGCTGACGTCGATAGTCTTAATTTGTATTGGAACAATGGAGAAACGGAGCAGACGATTCGTCCAGAATATAGTGGTGAGTATTGTGTAAATATATGGAGCATAGGTTGTTGGGATCAAGCATGTGTGACTATTGAAGGTCTGGGTTGTAATGTTACCATAATGGATACACTGGGAATGTTGTACCCTCAGGTGAATGGTCTTCCTCCTTTTACCTATGAATGGAGTAATGGCAGTACATTAAGCTATTTAGAAAATATAGATGCTGGTAATTATTGCGTAACCATCACAGATGCAACGGGTTGCACTTCTGAATCATGTATTGATTTCGATCCAAATATTTTCTTTATCGAAGGTTGGGCGAATTTTCCGCTATGTGCAAATGCTGACAGCACTGTCATTCAATCTGGTACATTTTATTTGTACAAACTAGATGCGGATAACATGCCACAATTGGTTGCGGAAAGTGCATATTCGACATGGTTTCCTTCTTATCAATTCCCTAATCTGGAGGAAGGAGAATATCTTGTCCGCGTTCAACCAGATCCAGTGGGGCCTGATCAAGATATTTACATGCCAACCTACTATGAAAGCAGTCTATTCTGGAATGAAGCCGAAACCATAAATATTCCATATACACAACATTTCACTTATTTTGACATTGATATGCAATGTGCGCAATCGCCTCCAGGTGGTGACGGATACATTGGTGGATTTATTGATGATGGCGAGCACAATGATGATTTAGATCCTCAGGCTGGTGGTCCTCAAGCAGATGTTTCTGTCTTTCTTTTTGATGAAAATGGGACCGCTTTATTGTACACAATGACCAATTCAACGGGAGCCTTTTTCTTTGATGATTTGCCATGGGGAACTTATGAAGTTGTGGTAGAAATTCCAGGACAAGAGCAAGGAAGGTTTTGGGTAACCTTAGGGCCGGATGACCGAACTGTAACACTCAATATCAATACAAATGACAACGGTATGATTACGGATGTCGATGATTTGACGAGTAAAATTGACTTAGAAGTTTTTCCAAACCCAACAAAAGGTTTGGTGAATGTCCAAATTTCCAATACCATTCCTACTGATGCATTGCTTCAGGTTGTGGATTTGCAAGGAAAGGTGGTGAGTGTCAAAAATTTAGATGCAGGTATGCAGAATTCACTTATTTCGGTTGATTTAAGCGGAATGAGTCCAGGTATGTACTTCATTAAGTATAGTGATAATAATACGTTTTACACCAAGAAAGTAATTCTTCAGTAAGATTACATTCATTCATTTCAAAGCAGGTGTCTTCGGGCGCCTGCTTTTTTTTGCTTATGACCCAACCTTTGTACCCATTCTTACGTGTATTTAATTGAAGACTTAGGTCTAACAATAATTTTTGTTAGAAAACAAGTAAGATATTCTTACTTTACGCCTGAAAATGAATGTAAACCAACAAATACTTGAAGAGTGTAAGCGGGGCGACCGCAAGGCACAGTTCCAACTGTATCGAACTTGTTTCTCGATGCTAATGGGCGTTTGTATTCGTTATAAGAAAGACGAATCCGAGGCGGCTTCAGTATTGAACGTTGGTTTTTTAAAAATTCTGAATAATCTTGATAAATACAATTCGAAAGTACCGTTTCAAGCTTGGATAAAGAGAATTATGATCAATACGGTAATTGACGAGTTTAGAAAAGATAAAAAGTTCAAAGAGCATATTCAGCATACTGATTTTGCAGATGAACAAGAACAGAACATTCAGGTGAATTACAATACAGCAGATCAGGTATTTGATGCAGAGGAACTGGAAAATCTGATAAAACAATTGCCTCCGATTAGTCAGAAAGTATTTAATCTTTTTGCAATTGATGGATTCTCCCATAAAGAAATAGCGGATATGCTGAATATTTCAACGGGGACATCTAAGTGGCATTTGTCTACTTCAAGAAAGAAATTAAAAGAAATGATTCAAGAGGCCATACAAACATCCAAAATCAAACGAAATGGATAATTTGGATAAATTCATGCGGGATAAACTCCAGGACAGAGAATTCGAGTTCAACGAAGCTGCCTGGTTAGAAGCCGAAAAAATGATCGAGGATCAAGAAGGCAGAAAACGTCGTGGCGGATTCTGGTGGTGGATACCTATGTTATTTGTTGCCATAATCGCTGGTACTTTATTTTACACTTTTGCTTATACAAATGATTCTTCAAAAAACCTTACTGACAACGCTATACAATCAACAGAAATTTCCAGCACAACTGCTTCTGGACAAAATGAAACTACTGAAAACAATAGTTCAGCCTCAAACTCTACAAACACCAATTCTTTAGATCAAGATCCAAATAATTCAAATCAAGAAATAGAAAACACTGAGCAAGAAATGAATAGTTCTGAAAAAAGTGTTGCTCAAAATTCAAACTCAAATAATTCAAATAGCAATCAGCAAAAAGCAAATTCTTTTCAAAGCAATAATGAATCATCCATTGTTGGTGGTAATTTGAAAAATTCTACTTCTGAGATAAAGGCCGTTCCACAAAACCTCGGCTCGGTTGCAACTAACCAAATTTCAACAAATGAAAATAATGATTCGAATTCAGTGAATTCAACGGGATCATCAAGTTCAAATTCAGAAGAGACCATTTCCTCGAATCCAACAATCGGAATAACAAATACACCAAGCGACGGTCTACCTACACGTAGTGAGACCGCAGCCACTTCTGAAAGCGCTACTGCGCCAATTTCAGCATCCAATAATCCTTCAACTATAAAAACAGCAGAGGTTCTTAATGAAGAATCAATAAAGTCAACTGCTTTGATCAATCTTTTGGATAACAAAGACATCTTCGCAACAGCAGAAGATCGTAAAATGAAAGAATGTGATTCTTTTTCTGACAAACACCGTTTTTGGTTTCCCGGAATTGCCATTGAATCTAATTTCTATCCGAGTTCACAAATCGTGGGTGATTCTTCTAATCAAGCACTCTGGATTGGAGGTGCTGTAGGAATGACAAATAGATTCAGAGTGTCTAATAATATATCTATCGGTCTGGACCTTTTGTATCATATTTATAAACCCACTTTTAATTCAACATCAGGACAATCCATGGAAACCAATTATTCCTTTGGAAAGACAACTACTTTTTTCGAAAACAAAACGAATTCAGAACACTATTTGAGTATACCTATTTACCTCCAATTCCAAAATCGCAAACAGATTATTGAAGCTGGAGCAATATACGATAGAAGGTTTCAAAAGATTGGCCAAGTTTCTTCACGAAGAACACTATTCCCTTTTGAAAGGGAATCTCCAGAACGGCTTACAACTGAACCAGAAATATTAAATACGGGTGTCCTGAGCGCAGATAGCACATCAGCTTCAGTTAGAACTCGTTTGCAAGTTTTGTTGGGTTATAAGTATCAAGTTTCACCGCAATTGCATGTTGGTTTAAGAGCAAAATATTTGTTGAATGTACCTGGCGAAGATGAAATCAGCATCAATGAAAACGGTTCACTTAGTTTTTCAGCCACGGTCAATTATTATTTTTTCCGACCCAAAAAACGACTTATTGTAAAACCACGAAATTAGGAAAATGAAATATAGTTTTAAACATCTTTTAACCTCCCTCCTTTGCTTGTTGCTTTTTGCAACTTGTAAAAAGGCTGTTTTGCCACCAGACCTGATTGGCGATCCTGTCTTTACAATGGACGGAGTTATAGATAACAACCCATTTTCTGTTGTCGCAGGTGATAATAATTTCTATTTGTTTACCCGTTTTCAACAAGATGAATTAGGAGTTCATGAATTTACCGGCAGCTTTGAAAAAGATGAAGATTGTATAAATGGCTGTGCAGAAAAACTGAGTATTACCATCAGAGATTTTCAGGCTGTAGAGGCTAATCGGGTTCTGATAAATGAAGTTTTGGGATTTAACGAATATAAGTATGTAGCTCCTAGAAGTTTTGTAGATTCTTTAGTCACCTTTTATGAAGTCGCTTTTACCAATCTTTCTACTTCAAGTACTCCAGACGCTGAAGTTTATGAATGGGATTTTGGAAATGGAATTATTTCCACTGCAAGAACACCACCCGTTCAAAACTATTTAGACACCACTTTTTTTAATCCTGTCACCTTAAAAACAGCTGTTAACAATACGAATTGTGAAGACCAAATAACAAAATCGCTCTCTTTTGGAAGTCCAACTTGTGCTGCCCAATTTGAATTTGCAGGAGATTCTTTAACAGTTTTCCCTATCGGAAGCTCTGCTCCTTATAACTTTGCCTGGTCTAATGGAGAAACCGGTCAAACTACAGTGTTACAAGACTCATTAATTTCATTATCAGTCACCGTCACAGATGCCATAGGTTGTGTTGAAATTTTGGATTTTGAAACAACAGAAAATGTCAATTACTGTAGCGCTAGTTTTGATTTTGATGTTACACAGCAAACCGATAGCATTCAAATAACGGATAACGATTCTATCAATTTTTCCAAAGTTAAAATTGCTTATACCACTTTTGATGGCGTCGAATACTTTTCCGAACTCGCTGAGCAGGGTGTTGAAAGTTCATTTATCCTTACAGAAGTGGTGGACTATGAAGACAATGAAAATGGAGAATCCACTAAACAATTCAGTACTAATTTCACCTGTATCTTAAGTGATAGAGAGGGAAATCAGATTGAAATCCAAAATATGTCGGGCGTGATTGCTATTGCATATCCCAATTAGATTCTTAGCAGAACTACCTCAAGTAAGAAGCTCCATTTACATCCAAAATACAACCCGTTGTAAACTCCATTCCTTCTCTAGCCAAATTCAAAATGGCATTGGCTACTTCTTCTGGTTTGGCGACTCTACCTGTTGGACTTTGAGCTCGTATAGCCTCTCCGTTGGTTCCCGTCAATAAATGTGCAACTCGGTCTGTCTCCACATAACCAGGAGCTACAGTCGCGATATAAATTTGGTGAGGTGCAAGGGCTTGCGCCAAAGATTGCGCCATGGCATTCAATCCAGCTTTGCTTGCACCGTAAGCCGGTTGAGTAGGTTCTCCTCTAAAGGCTCCTCTTGAAGATACATTTATGATTCTTCCACCTCCTTGCTTCATCATTTGTTGCGCTGCACAAAAAGTCATATTTGCTGTACCAATCAGATTCACTTTTAAGGTACTGTCCCAAGCTTTTTGCCAATCCGTATAAGACACTTTATTGATATCATGAGGGAGAATAACTGCTGCATTATTTACCAGAATATCCAGTCTTCCAAAATGCTCCACTACCCTATCCATCATTTTTGGAATCTCGTCTGCAATCGCAATATTGCCAGGTAAGAGCATATGAGGTCCACCATAGCGCTCCATATCCAACACCGTTTTTTGGGCGGCTTCTTCTGATGTGTTATAATGAATCGCAACGCGAGCACCTTCTTTTGCGAAAGCCAATGCACTTGCTCTACCGATCCCGCGGCCTGCTCCCGTGACGAGTACAATTTTATTTTTAAAACTCAGATGTTGAGTTGATTTGTCTTGGTCGTTGTTTTGAGTTTTAGACATTGCATTTGGGTTTTTATTTGAGCTAAAGGTAATTTAAAAAGGGGAAATGTTTTACCTGTTTCCACGTCATTTTACAGGTCTGTTCTAATTTAAATTTAAACCTTTCTTTCTACAGTATTTCCAATTATTCTCCTTGGGTTGAAATAAATCAATAAGGAAAGAATAGTTATAGCAGCATAAGTCAAGGTTTTGTAATGCCAGTAGTACTGCCTGAATTGCCCTAGTATCAAATCAAGGTTTAAAATAATTATAGAAAAAACAAGTATTGCAGTCAGCTTTGTTTTTCGAAAATTATCGTTATAAATAAACCCAAAAATTAAATATCCCAATGCGGGCATAGCCAACAAAAAGGAATAAGATCTTTGTTGGGGAAAGATTAAGGGAGTGACTAAGAGTATAAAACTTATCTCCCAAAAGAGTTTTAACTTGTTTGGTTCTTTTTTAAATATTGTATTGAGTTTGAGAACATATACAGTTAAAAAGATCAAGCAAATTTTCACTCCATAGATAATGTATTTTACAACCTCTGGATTTACACTAAGAATATTTCGTTTTAAAGGTAGCATATTTGGACTTCCTATTCCTGGGATGAACAAAGTAGAAAGAAGAGAACCTAAACCATGAATAGTCCGGGTGCTTACATCAAAAACATTTTCTGATTTAAACGGGTTTATAACTTCAATCCATTCAGAATATAGAAAAATATTTTGATCAAAACCGATTGCAATTCCAGGCAAAATAATTAAGAAAAATAGACTTACAAGGAAAATGAAAATGGCTTTAAAATAACCTCTAAAAAATAGATAAGGAATAATTACAAGAGGAAGTACTTTTGTTAGGATGCCGATGGAAAAACAAAAAGCTCCCAATACATTGTTCCCTTTTCTTAGTTGATGAATTCCTTCGAGTAAAGTGAACAATAAAAAGATAGTAAATTGAACTAAGTGGAAATTTCTATAAATCAAAAAAGAGGAAGAGGCAAAAGTAAATGCTAAAAATATCGTTCTTTGTCTATTTGAAAGGGAGAAGTCTAAAGTATAGTATTCTATAAGTTTCCATATGCGAATCAATAACAGGATGTTTAAAAATTTCCAAATTAATGCCCCAATATATCTTTGTTCAAATACAAATGGAGTAAGTAAAAAAGCTAAGGACGGGCTGCTTAAATAGGGAAATATCTTTTCTGTTCCGTATAAAATTTCATAAATATTATATCCTTTATTTAGATCAAAAGAGGCATGAATATAAATTTGAAAATCTCCTACTCCATAAAACTCAAACCCAAGAAAAACAATGCTGAGAATAATCACAATCAAAAAAAGCAAGTAGGTAGGTTTAGCATTTTTTAGCATGGTAGTACGTGGAGTGGATTTGTCTTACAAACCTACAACAATCAATTTACATTTCAAACAAAAAGTAAATTAATACATAACCTAGCTCAATTTAACATCAACGATACATAGTCCAAAAGGTGTATAAAGTTTCTTTAAAATTCCCACTCACTCTCCTCCAAAATACTTCCCGACCGTTTCCATAGACATGGTTCCATAAGGCGTAAATCTCCGCTCCCCTTTTCTCGAATCATTTATATCACTTGGCCATTTCCACCAATAAATACCATAGCACCAATCTTCTTTTTCTATGCCTTCAAAGATGACTTCGTAACATAGTTTTTGATCCGCTTCATTGCTGCCTTTGTCCCCAGCCTCTTCATGAGGTTGAATCCAAGTACCGTTAACAGAACGAAATCCTATTTCTGTAAAGACCAATGGTTTTTTATATTTACTTTGAACCTTCTCTATTTTCTTCTTGACCGCTTCAAAGCCTTTTTTCAATTCCCGTTTGCTGACTTTGCTATTTTTACTGAGTGGATAATAACAATTCAAGCCGATAAAATCCAGGTCGTCCCAGAAACTGACTTGCTCAAATTCTTCTCCCCAATTTGCAGCGAAAGTCATCGGTCCAGAATAAATCCCTCTCAACAAAGTAAATATTTTGCGCCACTCGTCTTCATGTCCAACCGTCGCCTTTCCCATTTCAACACCGACACACAAAGCATCGATTTCATGGATTTCGGCAAGCATAGCATAATGTCGAATCCATCGGTAATAATAATTGTAAAACGCTTTCCAATCCTTGTCGTTCTTCATTTCAATTTCTCCAGTCCAAGAATCTCGTCCAATCCATATTTGTGGTTTAAGCAAAGTAAAAATGCCTTGCTGCTTTGCAAAATAAGCAGAGCTGACCGTACTCTCATCGTTCTCCGATCCAGCACTTTGAATCAATGGTATCAAAGAAGGACGGTGTACATCTCTCATGTAGGAATAAGGAACTATACTGATGGAATTTGCGCCTAGCTGTTTGAGTCGCATAACAGATTCATGCGCTTTTCTAGAACCGTAGCCATTGTAAATCTGATAACCTTCATGTGCAAAATTGAATCCTTTCTGATAAGGCAAAGGTTTATCAATTTCAGTACGGGCTTGTGTTTCTGTTTCATAGTTTTTACAAAAAGCCAACCAGTCACTTTCCAAATCATTCAATTCTTCATTGGTCCATTTCTTAGTATAAGCTTCTTTTAAAACGTATGCTTTTCCTTTTTTAGAAATCAGAAAATCAACAAATGAAGCGGAGAGACAAGGTTGAATTAAATTCGATCCAGATTCATAATATTTGTTATCACCAAGATCTTTTAGCGAAATAACATTGCCACTCTCCACCAATCTTTTGGCCCAATATTTCCAGCCTTTTTTTTGCCATTGGGTTGTAAAATAAACAGCTAGGCCTTCTTTAATAAAAGTACTAGACGGTTCCCCCATATGCTGTTCGATCAGCAGCTTGTATTCTTTGTCTATAAAATTATCCTCAAATACGCCGCCGAAAACCGTATGTACTTCATTGCGTTGTTTGTCGATATGGCCATGGGCTGTATTCCCGGTCATCAAGCCTTTCAATTCAGAGCTTCCGTATAAGTGATATTGAATTTTTGGAAATTGTTTTTTCGAACCTAAAAAAGTATGCGCTTTTTGAAAATTAGACTCACAAGTTTCTATCAACTTAGCGGTGACCTCCTTACTCAACTTGAGATTATGCCCATGAAAATCAAAATGTTCACTGCTCCCTAAAACAGTTGTTTTTTCTGTAAAATTGAATTGTGAATTATAGTCTATTTCATAAGTATTGGAATCAAAATTCCCCAGCATAACGGTTTTGCCTTCTTGCACGATTTCGTAGCCCCATCCTGACCATAAAATCCCTCGAAAGTTTGTTTGATATTTTGACCGCAGATACGCTGCAATAGTTGCATCATCCTGTCCAACAATAAAGGAGAAGGGCAATTCTGGATTCAATGGATTGGGATAATTCTGGAGTCTGGCGATGTCCCCCTTTTTAGAGAAAGTCGTTTTATCAAAACTGAATTGATGCTCTTCCAACAAGAATGGTTGTTTGTCTAGATAATATTGGAAGGCAGAATTCGTGGAAGGTGTACCGAGTATAAAAACAATGTTCTCTTTTAGATCTTGTTCTGAAATTTCTTTATCCGTTACGCTTCGTACTTTATAGTACCTCGAACTTTCTGTTATTTTTTCCAACAAGTTGGAGTAAACGGTTTTTCCAGAAGGATAAATTAATAATATTTCTTTTCCTTCTCTCAGCTTTTCTCTGAGTTGCTGCCGCTTCGTTTTAGGAATATCCTCCGCCGGAGATTGTTGGCTTTGCGTGGTGCAGGATAAAAGGAATAATCCTAGGAGTAGATATATTGATTTCATTGGTTTAAAATATTCTGTTTCGAAACTGCGGAGCTAAAGGTTTCGCACCTACGGAGCTTAATAAACGATTAAGCTATGTTATTAAAAAGATGTCGCTCCTCTGGAGCTCGATTTTATTTTATTGAACTTGACTAAAAAGATTTCGCTCCTCTGGAGCTTTTGTTTAATAATCAAAATCTTTGTAGCTTAAATCCTGAATTTGAATTCTTTAGAAAAGTATCGCTCCTTCTTTCTTCTCCATTCTTTTTTCTGAGAAAAGCATTTATGTCTAGACGCTGGCATAAAAGAAGCCAATCCTTTTTATAAAAAAACACAGCAAATCTAAGTGCCGTAAGTACGAAATTTTGTCAATTCCCTTTCTTTTTTTTATGTTATAATTCTGCTTATTTTTGAAAAACAATTGCTGCTACTACCAGCTACTGTGAGCAAATTCCTACGTAATTCTAAGCGCCGTAGGTGCGATATCTTTTCTATTCCTTTATTCTTTTATTGAAATTTCACTGCAATCTTTTCAAAAAAATGTTTGTCTTCATTACTAGCTCCAGCGGAGCGATACCTTTTTAGAAAAAAAATCCTACGCAAATCTAAGCGCCGTAGGTGCGATATCTTTTCTATTCCTTGACGTTAAAACTAAATTCCATTTTTCCGTCAGACAGCTCTATGCACTGCGCTTCATAAAGCCCAACATTGCACTTTCTTCATCACTTATAATTTTATAGAAAGACTTAATATACGTTTGCAAATCTTTCCTGTTGATTTTGGGAAGCTGCTTAAACTCCTTTATCATTTTTAAAATAACTTCTTTTTTAGTTTGGAAAAAAGGAATGGTAGTCTTACAAATTTCCACTGCAGTTAGAGAGTCTGACAAAAAGCGGCGTTCTCTTAAAGAAGTCAGTTTGTAATCTGGATTTGGAATCCCGTAATAAGCATTTACAAAACCTGAAAAATCAAAATCATAAGCAATTGGAAAATGTATGGTACTGTCTTGATTCACTAAAAATTTTATATTGTGTTGGCTATTCACTCTCCAATCTGTATTGCCAATCATGTATTGAAATAGAATCATTCGATGCAATGTTTCCGAATCCAAAGATTCCTTGGAAATATTAAATGCTTCAACCATTTTCCCGTTTTCCCGATGTTCTAAGTCTTCATAATCTTCAATAAAAAAAGCAAAGTGTTTACCAAAGTCAAAATTATCTTCTGAATCAACATAGGACATCTCCAAAACTAATGTCTTCAAACTATGTGGTGTAATTTCGTTGTAAATTTTATAGGCCAAAAACTCCCGCAAGACAATGGATTCTGCGATTTCGGTATGTGTCGTATCACAGTGAGAAACCACTTTTAATTCATTGAATTTTTTGCGAAAACCATTTTCTTTCAATCCATCTTTATTGAATTTAATTTTGATTGGAGGAATTCCACAGATTTTTTTGCGAAACCTTCCCCTTGCTCTCACTTCAACGGGAAGGATGATATCGTCTCCGTTCTCTCTTAGTATCTTAAATTCTCCATTCTGGTATTCTTCTTTATTCTTCCCTACCATTAATTTTTTAAAGTCGGTATTCAATTCTATGTTGACTTCTTCTAATTGAGATAAAACAGAGAATAAGGAAGGCATTTCTTCTTTTTCTTCCGTTTGGTCAGCATCGCTTTGTGCTAACAGGAATTGAGCAGGAAGCAGGAGCAGACACAGAAAGAGGCTAGAGTAATATTTTGGTTTTAACATGTGGTCAGGACTTTCAAGAAAATTAATGAATTTTTGAATAAAGTCAGGTAATTGGTCAAAAATAATGATCACAAATGACCAAGGAGCTTTTTTAAATAGACAAGGTGCAAAAAACGGAGTTACCCATTTGGGTAATGAGTATTTTTGTAACGCAGGATATTGAAAAAAGAACCAGTCATTTGTTATTGATTATTTTGAACACTTACTTACTATTTATTTAGGTCCGGAAAACGTCGCAAGACCCAACAATTCAACCGCTTTAATTCCATTAGCGAATATTCGCCTCAAAATTAGATTATTTATTAGCTAAATGGCTGTTTTTTAGGATAAATTGATGGTGTTTATCGACAACAATGCGCTATATTTGAACGTCTTTAATTAGAAACTATCAAGTTGTTAAAAAAATTGTTCACACAAAGCAAAGTAAAGTGTTTGATTTTTAAACATCTTCTTCATTTTTAGGTTGTTCTAGTTAAAACATTTAAACCAAGATTAAAAGAGCCCTTACCAAGCTCAACCAAACCAAATTTTGTTAACCAAGTCAACGACGCCTATGAATGCCGTTAGTTCAGTAGAGAGCTTAAAACTCATCAAAGACAGTGCTCGCGATTTCGCGGAGCAATATATTCGACCTCATTATATGGAATGGGATGAAACCCAGCATTTTCCAATGGATGTGATGCACAAGTTAGGAGAGCATGGCTTTCTTGGAGTACTTGTTCCTGAAGAATACGGAGGATCTGGATTGGGCTATCAAGAATACATTTCCATCATTGTAGAAATATCAAAAGTATGTAGTTCAATGGGACTCTCCGTTGCAGCGCATAATTCGCTTTGTACAGGACATACAATGATGTTTGGAAATGAAGAACAAAAGAAAAAATATTTACCAAAGTTAGCCAGTGGAGAATGGGTTGGTGCTTGGGGTCTTACAGAACCCGGCACTGGATCTGATGCTGGCCGCATGAAATGTGTAGCTGAAAAAGATGGCGATCATTGGGTAATCAATGGAACCAAAAATTTCATCACGCATGGAGCTTCCGGTCATCTTGCTGTAGTCATTGTACGGACTGGTGAATTGTTGGACAGCCACGGAATGACTGCCTTCTTAGTAGAGCGTGGAACGCCTGGCTTCAATGCCGGTAAAAAAGAAAACAAGCTGGGAATGCGTTGCAGCGAAACGGCTGAAATGGTTTTCGATAATTGCAGAGTACATGAAAGTATGATGCTTGGAAAAGAAGGCGAAGGATTTATTCAAGCCATGAAAATTTTGGATGGCGGAAGAATTTCTATCGCAGCCCTTTCTTTGGGAATTGCAAAAGGAGCTTACGAAGCCAGTGTGAAATATGCACAGGAAAGAGAGCAGTTTGGAAAACCCATTGCGCAGTTTCAAGGCATTAGTTTTAAACTAGCAGATATGGCTACCAAAATTCAAGCTGCGGAATTGCTTACGCGTAAAGCTGCAGATTTGAAAAACAATGGCAAGAAAGTAACTAAGATGGGAGCGATGGCTAAACTATATGCTTCAGAAGCTGCAGTATCTATTTCAAATGATGCGGTGCAGATTCATGGAGGTTATGGTTATACCAAAGATTTTCCAGTGGAGAAATTTTATAGAGATTCTAAGTTGTGTACAATTGGAGAAGGGACTTCTGAAATTCAGAGAGTGGTTATTTCTCGATTGATCATGAAAGGAGATATCTAAAAGCAAGCGGTTTGCTTTTAAAAAGGGTTCCTAAACTGTAATGGTTTAGGAACCTTTTTTTGTTGAAATAGGATTTTTAAATTTTAATGAAAACTATGATTGGGTCATAAATAGCTAGGATAATTCAGCTGAATCGCTAGGTAAAATCATAGTCCATCTTATAATCATTCTCAATCATAATTCTGACAACCTTTTAAAACAAAAGAAGGGCTATCCGAAAATCGAATAGCCCTTTTAAAAACCTAATGAGATACTAATATTTTTTCACAGCTTTATACTAGACTTTATTTTAGTCTTCCGGAATTCCTTCCGGGCTTATAAGGCTGATGTTCTTTTATAGATGATACCACCTAAGAAACAGAGTGAGATTCCCATTGCTATTCCAACTGCTACATTTCCTACAGCCATTCCAAGCAATATGCCTACACCAAGGCCGCTTCCAGTTAATAAAATAATTGATTTTCCGGGTTCGGGTTCTGCTTTCTTCTTGTGGGTTTTCATTTTTTTAGATTTTAGTAGTGAATAAAAAATTAAATTTTAGTCTTAGCTTTCTTGTTGTTGTTTCCAACTGAATACATTGTAAATATATCATGAAGTAACGATGTCCCCACATTTGTCCGACAAATGGAGATAAAAAAACGACAAATGGCTTATTTGGATGGTAAATGAAAAGAAAAAGGTCTGCGAATATGCTTCACAGACCTTTGAATAACTACTATTATCTAATTCTGAATAAGTTCTTAAGACGCTTTTAAATGCTTAGGTTGCAAAGCAACATTGTGCACTTTTCTATAAGAAGCCTTTATTTGTTTTCTTGCTAAAAAGATCCGGCTTTTAATGGTACCAATAGGTACTTCCAGGTTTTTAGCGATTTCTTCGTACGAGTATCCTTCATAATAAAGGAGGAAAGGAGTTCTGAATTTATCATCTACTTTGGAGATCATTTGTGTCAATTCATTCATTGCCAATGAAACTTCTGCTCCATTATCCACAAAATTTCCTTCTGCGATTACCGTCTTCTTTCGTTCAGACATCACATTCTGAAGGCGTTTTTTTCTTCTATAATTATTGATAAAGGTATTTTTCATGATGACTTTCATCCAACCCATGAAATTTGTTCCTCTCTTAAATTTATCATTATTTTTCAATGCTAATAACACGGTATCTTGGTACAAGTCCTCTGCTTGACCGACGTCTTTGGTCAATTTAACTGCGTAACCAAATAACTGGTTACTTGACTTCTTTGTTAACTGCTCGGTTATTAAATCGTCTTTTTGATCTTTGTTTTTCATTGTATATATTTTTTATGGTGCAACCGTCGGAATAAAATCTTTCGGTTAAATTGTTTTTATGATACACTATGCACTAAATTCTAGATGCATTAAAGTCTTAGAAAGTTGGGAATGTAGGAATTATTCTATGAACCGTTATTTTTTTTATATCAGGGTTCTATTTTTATCGATTAAAATTAAAGTTCTTTACAATCCTACTTCTTTCCTTTTTTTAGATTTGCTTCATATACTATATTTTCAATTCTGTCAATCTCTAATTTCGTTCCTTGATATTCTAAATATCGTTATAAAAAGGGTGTTTAAAAAGGCGAAAAGGTTGTATTGAAGCATAATCAAGATGAATCGTCTAAAAGCATGGGTGAACTGTAATCTTGATTTTCGAACACCCAGTTATTCAAATTAATGAAGGTCATTTACGGGTAAATTGTACCTAATGCCTTACTGTAAAGACACTGAATTCATGTAAAAATTGCATAAAAGGAGGAACGGATGAAAGAAGGGTGAAG